>JBDKRP010000096.1:0-6292 GCA_039683275.1 Methanoregulaceae archaeon
CCCTGCTTTCCCGGCACCCGGTCCTCGGCACGGATGCTCCCCCCGTACCGCTCGACAATCAGCCGTGCAAGGACAAGGCCGAGACCCTTCCTGCTCTTCTTCACGGCATTCCGGTCCAGCCGGTTGAAAATCCCTTCCTTGAGGGCATCCGTAATGCCGGGGCCGGTATCTTCAACAGAAACTTCGTAGAAATCCCCTTTCTCCTGGACACGCAGGGTAACCTTCGCGTTCTTTCCCGCGTGTTTTCCTACGTTATGGATGATGACCCGGAAAAGTTCCTCCAGGTACTCATCAGCCATCACCTTGCCGGGCGGCTCCCCGACAATCTGGATCTGGTGACCGGAAAGCGCGGCCCCGGCACCCTTTATCACATTTGCCAGGTTGACACCCATCAGGGTTGGGGGAGTTTTTTGGATCTTCCGTATGGTCTGGGCATTTTTTATAAGACCGGCACTCTGCTGGACACCGCTTGTCAGGTTTTCCAGGTACAGAAGGTCCTCGCCCTTCAGTTTGGATTCGAGAATACTTGAGTACCCGAGTGCGATGGTGTTCGCATTATTGATGTCGTGGATCAGAATGTCTAAGATAAGGTCTTCTGCATTATCGGCAGCCATGAACGATCCCCTGTTTATACAATCCCTCGTCAAGGATTATAACGTCATCCCCCGGATGGCGTGCATTCCTGCCCGGGAACGGGGCCGGTTACGCGGATCTCGAGCCGTTTTCCAAACACTTTCTCGAACGCCTTCCTCTCGTACTCAACACCCCAGACTTCGAGCTGGCAGTCCCCCTGCGTCTCGATATGCAGGCGTACCGAATCACTGCCGTTTTGTTCGTTTTTATCGGTTTTTTCAATTCCGGCATGCCGGACCAGTGCCGCATGGCTCCTGTCCAGGCTTTCGGCAAGGCGCAGGAAAATCGAAAGGACCTGTATCACCCTGCGGGAGACCTCTTCGAGATCCTTCATCTCCGGATGTTTTTTCCGGGGATGTTTTTTCCGGTGATACCGGGCGATGTTTGCAATGATCTCGATCTCCTGCTGGTTGAATCCCAGGAGTTCGGTATTCCGGATGATATAATAGGAGTGCGCATGATGATTGGTGTAGGAGATAAACGATCCGATATCGTGCAGGAATGTCGCATATTCGAGCATCTCGCGCTCCCTTTTTCCAAACGTATGGAGCTTCCGTTCCCGTGCCGAGTCAAAGAGCTCCAGTGCAAGACGGGTCACGGTCCTTGCATGGAACTCGTTGATGCCGAACGATCTCCCGAGCTGCAAAACGCTCTGGTCCCGTACCGATAGTTCCCCGAACAGGGGATAATCGTTGAGCCGTGAGAGGTAGTCCATTAAAAGTCCCTCCTGAAGCCCGCGCGGGGTTACCGTGATCCGGTCTATCCTGAACTCTTCCATCAGGGTATCGAGGATTGCAGCGCCGCCCAGGATGATATCGGCCCGGTCCGGGTTGATTCCCGGGATCTTTTTCCGCTGCTCCAGGGAAACCGAGGAGAGTCGCTCGATGGTCTTCCTTAAGTCCCGCTGGGTGAGGGTCAGGGCCCCCCCGGCATCCTCTTTTTTCCCCTCGACCCGCTGCGAGATCTCGGCAAGGTTCAGGATGGTTCCCGAGCTCCCGAACGCCATCGCGAATTTCTCGGACCTGACCTTTTTCGTGGTATGGACTATCGTGTTCCTGACATATTTCTGCATTTTCTGGTACAGCTCGCGGGAGACGGTCCCGGTGAAATCCTTTGCAAAGAAAAGGTTCGAGGTCCTGATAGAGCCAAGTTTCAGGCTGTCAAGAAGACGGTAATTTCTCTGGTCGCCGATAACGATCTCGGTGCTTCCTCCCCCGATATCGATAAAGATCCCGCTGTTCTCCCCGAGATGCAGGCCGCTTGCGACCCCCATGTAGATGAGCCGGGCTTCCTCCTTTCCCGAGATCACCCGCACGTCGAGACCTGCTTCATGACGGAGCCGACTCAGAAAGACACCCTGGTTTGCAGCTTCCCGGGTCGCGGAGGTTGCAACCGCAATGAACTCGCTGGCACCGAACGACTTCGCAAGTTCGGTGAAGGTCTTTGCAACGACGACCGACCGGTCCATTGCATCGGAACTGATCTCGTCGGTCTCGAATTCCCCCTCGCCAAGCCGGACCACCTGCTTCTGGCGGGTGAGGATCGTATAGGACTGGTTCGGGTTCAGCCTGACCACAAGGATCCGTATCGAGTTCGTGCCGATGTCGATGAATGCGACAACCTGCTCCCCGTTCATCGTGAAGGAGCCTCCCGGACGATATGGAGGCTGCGCGAGAACGCTGCCCGGAAGAGATCCGCCTTCCTGAGGGCGGCCGCGATCTCGAGTGCAGGGTCTTTCGGTGCGGAGATGACAAGGGTGACGCTGCCGTTTTCAATATCACACCGGAGCGGCTTCACGAATCCGTCCCGGGTGACAGAAAGGCCGTCAGCAATACGCAGGATGGCAGCAAGGGCTCTCGCTTCGGCCCGGTCCTGCGGGGGAAGGGCCCTTCCCGGAATTCCGGATTCCGGGAACCTGCCCCTGTGGCTCCGGGCGATCAGGGCCACAAGAGATCGCTCGCGGCTTCCCAGGGAAAGGGCGGGTTCCGCAAGGATTATCCGGGCCGATGTCCTATGGTGTCCTTTCCCACCCGTGACCCAGCCGATGTCATGCAGGAGCGCGGCGCATTCGAGAAGCTTGCGGCTTTCCTCCCCAAGACCATGCAGCGGGCGCAGGTTATCGAACAGCCAGAGCGCGAGATCGGCAACTTCCCGGCTGTGCTCCCCGCCGAACGGGTACCGTGCATGGACAGAGCGTGCCTGATCTGCCAGGTCGGCAGGAAGAGCGGGGGATACCGGCCGGTCCGGTGCAGCTATGTCCTGCCCCTCCTCATCGAGAAGCGCCTGCTGCGCCATCGCCGGAAGCCGGTCCCAGAACCCGCTCTCTTCCAGTTCCTGCCAGGTGATACCGAGTTTCACGAAAAGCCGGTTCCGCTGGTTTTCCCGGTTCCTGATAAGCCTTGTTATTCCCGGTTCTATGAGCCGGATGAACTGCCCGGAGCCGAAATATGCCTCGGCCCGCTCCCGTTCTTCCTCAAGAAAGCGGGGCAGGGACTCGGTCCAGACATCGCAATCATGGATTTCACCGAGGAAGTCCTGGAGTTTCCGGAGTTTCCGGATCTCGGAGCGCAGGCCGCCCTTATACAGGTCGCCGTACAGTTCCATGGTGTACCGGAGCCGTTTTGCTACGATCCTCATGCGGTGGTGGTCTTCTTTCCGGTCGGGATATGCAAGGGACTGCGAACACACCCGGAGTTCTTCCGTCAGGGCGCCGATATGGCGGGCGGCCATGCGATAGCCGGTGAGGGGTCGCCCGCTGTCGCCAGAGAAACCTGCGCTCATCTCGATGTTCCGGAAATGATCCTCCATCTGCCCGGGAGTCCTGTCCTTTGCAAGACGGGACAGATCTCTGAGTACCTGACCCTGGAGCTCCCGGCGCATCTGGCGGTACCGGAGCAGGAGGCAGTCGATCCCGTACTCGGAGCGGGGCGGGAAAAATGATGCGGGACAGGCGGCCGCACCAGATTCGGGCTGATCGGAAGGAGAGTTTTCCGGGGTATGGAAAAGGGGAGGATTGCCGCCGGAGAGAGCGCCTTCTTTTCTCCGGGAGAACCGTTTCCGGTACTTTTTCAGGAACTCTATCTGGACATCCTTGTCTCTCGCTGCCCCGAGAGCACGGGTGACATTCCGGATCTCCCGGGTCCAGCGGTCGTATTTTTTCTTCGGGACGCAGCAGGAGAAGAGCGGGAGCGCGGCACGGATTCTCCGGGAAGCGACCCGCATCCTGTGAACTGCCTCGATATCCTCTGCTTTCCGTACGCCTTCGATCTCGGCTGCAAGCTGTTTTACCCGTCCGCGGATCCGGGCAGCACCGTACGCGCAGTAACCGGGATCGAACGAATCGCGGGTCACCCGGACTCGCCCTCGCGCCGTTTCTGCCAGATCCCCCGGTGCTCAATAAACCATTCCTGGGAATTCAGGGGCGGATCTCCCGCAGCGGGGGTTACCCGTGCGTACGTGCCATCCGGCTGCATCAGCCGGGCTTTCACGGTATCTTCCCTCTGTTTTGCATAGATCACGTCCATGATCGCCGCCCGTATATCGGGATTCCCGATGGGGAAGAGGATCTCCACCCGGCGGTCCAGGTTCCGGGGCATCAGGTCTGCGCTGCCCAGGAAAATCTCCGAATCCCCGCCGTTCCGGAAATAGTAGATCCGTGCATGTTCCAGGAACCTGCCGACAATCGCCCGTACGGAGATGTTTTGGGAGAGGTCGGGAAGCTGCGGCCTGATACAGCAGATCCCCCGCACCAGCAGATCCACTTTCACGCCTTCCCGGGAAGCACGGTACAGGGCCTGGATGCACTCCTTGTCGACGAGGGCATTCATCTTCATCGCGATGTACCCGTCGCCATGGGACTTCTGCCGCGCAATCTCCCGCTCGATCCGGGAGACGAGGCCGCTCCGGATAGTTGTCGGGGCTACGAGAAGTTTCCGGTACCCGGGAAGGCGGGAGTACCCGGTGAGCGAGTTGAAGAGGTCGGCGACATCGGCACCGATCTCCGGATCGCAGGTGAAGAACCCGAGATCGGTGTACGTCCTCGCGGATGCTGCGTTGTAGTTGCCGGTACCCATGTGGACGTACCGGACAATACCGTCTTTTTCCTTCCTGACGACCATGCAGACTTTTGCATGGACCTTGAGCCCCTTGACCCCGTAGACTACGTGGACGCCGGCCCGTTCGAGCTGCCGGGCCCAGCCGATATTGTTCTCCTCGTCAAACCTGGCTTTCAGCTCGATTACCGCTGATACCGCCTTCCCGTTCTCCCGGGCTTCCAGGAGCGCTTCGACAATGGGAGAGTTTTTCCCGACACGGTACAGGGTTATCTTGATTGCAAGGACTCCGGGGTCGACCGCCGCCTGCTTCAGGAAATTGACCACGGGGGAGAAACTCTCGTACGGATGGAAGAGCAGGATGTCGCCCTTCCGGATTCCCGGGAATGTACCCTTCGGATCATCGAGCTCGTGGGGTGTCTCCGGAAGAAAGACCGGATCCTTGAGGTCCGGCCGGTTCAGCCCCGTAAGTTCGAACAGATCCGCCATCCCGACCGGCCGTGCGACCCGGTGCAGCATATTGGACGAGATCCCGAGTTTCCGGTCCAGCATCAGGCATATGTCCTGGGGCATCGAATTGCCGACTTCAATCCTGACCGGGGACCCGATCCTCCGCATCTCAACGCTTTCCTCGATGGTGGTGAGAAGATCGGACGCTTCATCCTCCTCGATCTCCAGGTCGGCATCCCGGGTGATGCGGAACGGATACGCAGCCACAACCTCAAGGCCCGGGAAGAGGAGATCCAGGTTTTCCGACACGATCTCTTCGAGAAAGACCAGATCTACCCTTTCATGATCTCCCGGGATAGTCTCTCTCTCGCCCGGTATGGGAATAAGGCGGGGGAAGAGGACGGTCGGAACCTTGAGACGGGCAAAAAAATCTTTCCCGGCCGGCTCGCGTACGAGGATTGCGAGGTTTAAGGAGAGGTTGGATATGAACGGGAACGGATGGGAACTGTCGAAAGCGAGCGGGGTCAGGACCGGGAATATTTCCTTAATGAAAAGATCCCGCAGCCTGGCCCGCTGATCGTCCGTGAGATCGGAATAATCATGGATATGGATCCCGGCTTCTTTGAGTTTCGGGCTGAGATCTTCGTGCCAGATCCCGGCCTGTTCTTTCAGCATCGGGGAAAGTATCGCGGAAACCTGCTCCAGCTGTTTTCCCGGGGACATCCCGTCGGGAGGGGCTTCGAGCACACCCTTCGAGCGCTGCCGCAGGAGACCGGAGACCCGGACCATAAAGAATTCGTCGAGGTTATTCGCAAAGATTGCAAGGAATTTCACCCGTTCGAGAAGCGGGTGGGAATTGTCCCGCGCCTCCTCCAGCACGTGACGGTTGAACTCAAGCCAGCTCAGTTCACGGTTAATAAAAATACTCGGATCATCCAAAATCGTGGCGGAATTCTGGGTCATACGGGCTCTCCATCGGTTATTCGCCGGAAGTAAACTTGTCCTGTGCGTTGTGAGAATATTGCCGTGTCCCGGTAATAAATACCTCCGGCATCCGCCGGATCGCAGGGCACAACGATAAAATACCGGCTCCCCGAACTCTATAGAATATGAAGAAACTATTCGTGTTTGTCTCACTCCTTGTTCTTGCTGCGGTG
>JBDKRP010000097.1:0-1991 GCA_039683275.1 Methanoregulaceae archaeon
CTCCAGGGACTCTTCCGGAATCCGCTCGCCGATCCGTACGTGATCGGCACCTCCTCCGGAGCTGCCGTCGGCGCAGCGGTCTCCATCATCTTCTTCCACGGGTTTCTGCTCCCGGTCTCGGCATTCACCGGTGCCTGCGGAGCCATCCTCACCGTGTACCTCATCGCGAAAAGAAGCGGCCGGGTCCCGGTCGAAACCCTGCTCTTAACCGGGGTCGCGGTCTCGTTCTTCCTCTCCGCGATGCTCTCGTTCCTCATCTACCGGTCCGGGGAGAACATGCACCAGATCATGTTCTGGCTCATGGGGGGCCTCTGGAATGCGGACTGGAACAGCGTCGCAATCGGTCTTCTCGTAATCCCGGGAATTCTCGTTCTCATTCTCGCGGCCCGCGAGATCGATATCCTCTCCCTGGGGGAAGAAGAAGCTTCAACGCTCGGTGTCAATACAGAAAAAGTAAAAATAGCCCTCCTTGCCGTGAGTGCATTTGTTACCGCTATTGCGGTTGCAATCGCCGGGTCCATCGGGTTCATCGGCCTCATCACGCCCCATATCATCCGGTCGGTAACAGGCCCGCAGCACCGGTACCTCATCCCTGCGGCAGCTATCGCCGGAGGACTTATCCTGCTCTGGGCCGACACCGTGACCCGCACCTACCTGAACGACATCCCGGTCGGGATCATCACCGCGTTCTTCGGTGCGCCGTTCTTCCTGTACCTGATACGGAGGCGGACCGGCGTATGACGGGGATTTCCCTTGCGGTCCGGGACCTTGATGTCGTTCTCGATGCAAACCGGATCCTTTCCGGGATCTCCCTCGCGACGGGTTCCGGGCGCTTCATCGGGATCATCGGCCCGAACGGTTCCGGGAAATCCACCCTCATCCGGTGCATAAGCCGGTCCCTGTCCCCCGAAGCCGGGACTATCGAAGTGGGTGGCAGGGACATCGCGCTCTATCCCCGCCGCGACCTCGCACGGATACTCGGGGTTGTCCCGCAGGAATCGCAGCGGACCTTCGATTACACCGTTGAAGACGTTGTCGGGATGGGACGGTACGCACGCCAGGGGCTCCTTGCCGGTTTCTCGCAGGAAGACAAAACCGCTGCCCGGGCTGCAATGGTTGTCGCAGGAATAACACATCTTGCGGGCCGGAGCATCTCGAACCTCTCCGGCGGCGAGTGGCAGCGGGTCCTGATAGCCCGGACCCTTGCCCAGGAAACTTCCATAATTCTCCTTGACGAACCGACCAGCCACCTTGACATCAGCCACCAGATAGGAATCCTGTCGGCAGTTCACGAACTCTCCCGGAACGGACGGACCGTCATCGGGGTTTTCCACGACCTCAACCTGGCGGCGCATTTCTGCGACGAGATCCTGGTCATCAGGTCCGGAAAGGTAGCAGCCTCCGGAACCCCTTCCAGGGTCTTCACACCGGAAATTCTCAAAGATGTGTTCAGCCTCGATGCAGAAATCCGGACCCACCCGGTCACCGGGAAACCGGTTATCGTCCCCCTGTATCCTGAACGGGAACGTCCCTCCGGGGGAAAACGCGTCCACGTCATCTGCGGCGGGGGAACCGGAACCCCGCTCTTTTCCGCGCTCAGGAACCGGGGATGCACGATCACCTGCGGCGTCCTCTCGATGAACGATTCGGATTATGCCGCCGCCCGGAATCTCGGCATCCCCTGCGTAGCGGAACCTCCCTTTGCAGAGATCTCGCCGTTTTCTGCTGAAGCGCTCCGGGGCATGATCCGTCATGCCGACTTGGTCATTCTCACCCCCATGCCGGTCGGTTCCGGCAACCTTGCAAATCTCCTTGCACTCGGGGAAAGCGGACCCGTTCCGGTGATTCTCCTGCAATCGGGGGTACCCCCGGGCTGGGTCGATTGTACCGGGGGAGAAGCAACGGCAATCCTTGATAATCTCCGGGCTGACGGGCGGATCCGTGAACTCCCGCTCCCCGACATCATCAGATACTGTTCCGGCGGGGAAACC
>JBDKRP010000098.1:0-2210 GCA_039683275.1 Methanoregulaceae archaeon
CGATCAGTTGCCGGGGCGTGGCCTTCTCGATCCAGGAGAGGCTGGAGTGCGGCATGGCCATGCGGAGGGGCGTTCCCTCGGCGGGTTTGGGACAGACCGCCTTCTCGATGGTTTTTAGGATCCTGTGCTCCAGTTCCGAGAATTTCGCATCGTACTCCTTCCGGATCCGCTCAACATCCTCAGCGGTATATACGACCGGGGCGGGTTTGCACGGGTCCTTTTTTTCATCGTCACCGGATCGCTGCTGTCGTTTGGTCATACCGGTTAGCCAGCCTCAAAACTACCTGCTTAAGTATTTAATTTCTTTCAATATGAATTATATTCTTGGAGCAGTCCGTTTGCTGAATTGGGGCACCTGTGAAGAGGCACTGATAATGTTTAGCATGTCTGGCCCGAATTTCCGGGCAGTCCGGCAGTTTTTTCCGTTCGGATACCAATAATTCCGGAACATCATGCGAAGGCAGACCGGGCTTTCTGAAGATCGGATCGCGGCGATCCACAATGGCGAACGGGAGCGGGAGCAGGCACTCTTTTACAACATTCTTGCCGGCGTCGTTTCCGTTGTCCCCAAGCTTGCTGCGGCCATCCTCTCCGGCTCGGTGACCCTGTATGCATCCGTAATGAAAACGATTAACGAAGCCCTCGGTATCGTTGTCGCATGGCTGATTGCCCGGAAAATCGCCCGGGGCGACGGTACCTATGACTACGGCATGGGAAAGTTTGAGAACATCGCACGGATCATAACCGGCGGGATACTCCTCATCTCCGTCCTTATCCTTGTTGCCATTGCGGCAATGAAGTTCCTTGCACCGGCCGTCCTTGGCACAAGCGGGATTGCTGTCGGCCTGGCGATCACCATGGTCATGATTGTCGTTGATACCGGGTTCTGGTTCCGGAACTATCGTATTGCACAGCACGAGCCTTCGCCCCTGATGGACTCCCAGTGGCGCCTTTTCCGGCTCAAGGCGTTTGCTAACATCGTTGTGTTTCTTGCGCTGGTATTGGCTGTCCTCTGCTCTGCATACCCCTGGGCCATGTACATCGATCCGGTCGCATCCCTCGTCATCATCGGTATCCTTTTTCGGTCAGGATACGGCATGATCCGCCAGTCGCTTCCGGATCTCCTTGACCGCACGCTTGAAGAAGAACTCCAGCTTGTCGTCATGCGGGAACTTGCCGGACATTTCGACCGGTACGAGCAGGTCCATGCAATCAGGTCCCGGCGCAGCGGGGGCAGCATCTACATCGAGATCTTTTTGGAGTTCCCGGGAGATATGCGGATGAGCGAGGTGCAGGAGATCATGGACCGGATGAAAGGATCGCTCGAAGAAAAGATCCCGAAGAGTTCCGTGAATATTATTCCTACGGGCTGCCGATTGTAAAGGAAGCGGTATCCTGTGATCACCGGGGAGTCTGCCGACATTTCCGCATCCAGTAAACCGAGCCTTTTTTTACCGTTGAACCGCGAGATCGTATCATGGCAATCTCCCGGCCGTTTTCCGGCAACCGGCTCGTCCTCATTCTTCTTGCAGGAATCCTCATTCTCTTCGCTCTTGTTGCAGCATCGTTCCTCTTTGGCGGATCGAACAGTACCGCTCCCTCCGGTACCTGCACCTCTATCCCGAACACGCCCCCGGGCCCGGTCTTCACCAGCCCGTTGGAGAAACTCCGCGAGCTCCGCGACCCGGCGTTCACCGAAAAACTCTATGCCGAAGCCGTGGCACTCGAACCCCAGCTCGCCACGCCGGGAACACAGGTCCACATGGGCTTCTGGTCGGGCCGGGGAAACCACGGGAGCGTGCTCCGTCTGCTGGATATCGTGAACGAGGGCTCCGCGGCAAAAGCCGACCCGCCCAACCGGGCGATCTGGAACGAGGGCGTGAATGCCTACTACCAGTACCCCGCCTGGGACCGGATCTTAAGCGAACACTGGTTTGACCGGAGCATGGCAATGAACGGCACGGTGACAATTGCCGGAAAAACTTACCGCGACCCCTACCCGGTGAACTATGAGCAGGCAGACTCGATCTGGGGCGAATATTCCGCCCGGTACGCAGGCATGGCGGAGCTGTTCGCATCAGCTACCGGCCGGCCCGTGAAGGTCTGGTGCTTTGTCGAGGGCGCAAAGCCGGGCCGGGTCTTTGCGAGATACGAGTTCCCCGAGCTGAAAAAACTCGAAGACAAAGGACTCGTGCAGCTGTATTTTGCCC
>JBDKRP010000099.1:0-3425 GCA_039683275.1 Methanoregulaceae archaeon
GGATATCGACCTGGTTCTTCATGTCAAGGTTGCTCGTAGGCTCATCAAGCAGGAGTATGCGTGGCTCCTGCACAAGCGCCCGGGCAATGGCCACTTTCTGGAGCTCCCCGCCGCTCATCTCGTCGATATAGGAGAGCCGCAGGGATTCCATGCCGAGACGGGAGAAGATAGCGTCAACCATCCCGATGTCGCGGGGGGTGACGTCCCAGCCGATGTGCGGCCGGCGGCCGAGGAGGACGGCATCGAACGCGGTCAGCCGGCCGGTCTCCACCCGCTGCGGCACATAGCCGACCCTCCGGGCGATCTCCATGGTCTCGAGGTCGAGCAGGTTCACATCGTCGAGCATCACGGTGCCCTCCCGGGGTTTCAGGATCCGGTTTAAGCATTTCAAGAGCGTGGTCTTCCCCACGCCGTTTGGGCCGAGCACCGCGATAACCTGCCCCTGCTCGATCGAGAACCCGATCTGCTGCAGGACATTCCGGTTCCGGTACATGAATTTCAGTTCGTTAACTGTCAGCATCTTTGTCATCGTTTATACCCCCTGAATAACAGGTAGATGAATACGGGCGCTCCCAAAAACGCCGTCAGGACGGCGACTGGCAGCACGTAGGGTGCCACAATAACCCGCGCCACCGTGTCTGAAGCCAGCAGCAGGATTGCCCCCATCACCGCGGAACCGGGGATGAGGAAGCGCTGATCGTCCCCGATGATCCGCCGCACCATGTGAGGGCAGACGAGCCCGACAAACCCGATCACGCCAAGCAGCGCGACAATGACTGCCGAGATCAGTGCCGCGACGGTCATTCCGACAAGCCGGACCCGCGCCACATCGACTCCGAGCCCCTGCGCCGTCTCGTCACCGGCATCGATGGCATTATAGTTCCAGCGGTTGGCGATGAAGTAGAGCGTGCCAGCCCCCACAATAAGAGCCATTAAGGGGAGCATGTCCCATGTTGCCCTACCCACGTCGCCGAAGGTCCAGTACACGACCGCCGCGAGCTGGGCGTCGTTGGAGAAATACTGGAGGAACATGACACCCGCAGAGAAGAGAGACGAAAGGGCGACCCCGGTCAGGATCATCACCTCGGGCGATGCACCCTTAAGGTGCGAGATTAAGAGAATGATGCCCGTTGCGATCATGCAGAAGATGAAGGCAACGATCGTGGTCAGGTACGGGTTGGAGATCGAGACCGGGTTTGCTACCGTTGACTGGATGTTGCCGGTGCCAAGGAGGACGATCGAAACGGCAGCACCAAAAGCGCCAGCGCTTGAGATGCCCAGGGTGAAGGGCGAGGCGAGCGGGTTTCGGAGGATTGACTGCATGGCAACACCGGCAATCGACAGGCCGATACCGGCAATGAGCGCGGCAATTGCCTGCGGCAGACGGATGTTCCAGACGATCCGGTCCCATTTCTCCGATATCGAAATCCCGAGCAGGGACTGGATAACCTCAACGGGCGGGATCGCAATGGCCCCTACCGATATGGCCAGGACAAAGAGAGCAAACGACAGGATGGCCCCGGCAATGATCCAGTGGACCTTCCGGTTGAGGTAGGTCTGGTAATCTGCCGGGACTTTTCCTTCGTTTAAGTGCATTACACTCCTCTCATCAGGAGATGGTTATCTTCGCAAACCCCAGGTTCTTGTAATTCTTATTGATGTCAGAAAGGGCCGGTTTTCCTACAAACATTGTGTAGATCTCGTCGGCTTTCTTCTCTGGATCGACATCGGCAAACCGGTCAGGATACAGGACTTTTCCAATATAGTAGGAGTTGGCAAGCACGGTCTCGTAGTTGGTGTTGTAGAAGTTGTAGGGCAGGACGCCGTACACGTTCCCGTTCTTCACCGAGTTGAGTCCGCTGAATGCCGGATTGGTCTTGAGTTCGCCGATTGCGCCGTCGTTGTCGAGCTGGATGGTTGAGACATCAATGAACAGGTATTCCGGATTTCCGTCAACGATGACTTCCTTGGAGACATCGGCATGCTCGGCATCAGATCCACCGGCAATATTCTTTGCATGGACCCAGAGGAAGGGCGGGTATGCGGGTTCGGTTGAGATTATCCCGTGGGCCCCGGAGAGCGCGACGCCGCCGATATACACGGACTTCTGCTGGTCGGCCGGAATGTCCTTTGTCCGCTTCTCGAGATCCGCGGTCACCTCGTTGATATACGCGATCAACTCTTCGGCCCGTGCCTCTTTTCCGAGGGTCTTACCCATGAGCCGCAGGGAACTGTAGAGTTCGGTCTTCTCAGCATCCGTCCGGAGGGATCCGTACGGGAATGCCACAACCGGAATGCCGGTCTTATCCTGCAGGGTATCTGCTTCTCCTGCGCTGGTTGCGGAGGGCTGGCCGGTGGCCCCGGTCTTGAAGACAAGGTCCGGGCTGATGCCGACGATCTTCTCGGGGTCGTCCTTGCCGCGCATCTCGCCGATGAGGGGCATACTCTTAAACTGCGGGTTTGCGATAGCATAGGCCCGTGCCTCAAACGGTTGATCTTTCTTCTCCTGGCTGTCGACACCGACAATCTTGTCCTGGGCCCCGAGATACACGACATAGCGGAGGCAGCCGGAACCCGAGCAGACGATCTGCGTGGGTTGTGCCGGGACCGTAACAGTCCTCCCGAACCCGTCCGTGATAGTGGTTGACCCGGAGGCTGCAGAAGATCCTGTAGCGGTCGTTGTGGTACCGGCCGAAGGAGAGGCAGTTCCCGTACAGCCGGCAAAGGCGATGCACGCCCCGATCAGGAGGGCGGCGATCATGATGCATACAGACGATTTTTTCATACGATTATCATGAATATTAAGATCGGGTGTTATTAATGTATGATCATATGATCTTTTGGTATGCTGAAGTGAAAGAGATGTAAAATTCCGTATGATGTATTCTCGTTCGTATATCACTCAATCCTTCCTTTAACAGGACTCCCTTCAGGATGAGTGAATCATTTTCCTCGATTTGTACGAAAACAGGGATGCCGGTTAATCTGGAGATGGCAGGGGAGTTTTGAGGGACATATGATAAAAAACTGGAGAGGAACAGGGTTCTTCTCCCTGCTACCCTACCTTTTTCTTCGAAGAAGGCTTCGCCTTCTTCTCTTCGTTTGGGTCTTGCGGCCCTCACGATTTCGAAGAACTCTGACGAGTTCTTCTCGTCCTCCTTGCTTGAGAGCCAGTCGGATTTCGAAATTTCGAGGGTTATCAAACCCGAGAAATAAGAAGAATCCATCAGGATTCTTCGAAGAACTCTGGCGAGTTCTTCTCTTCTCTCAGGCCTGATGGCCTTCGAGATTTTACAGCACAAGACCCGCGAGGATCTCCGCCATCTTCTGCGCAGTTACCGGATCGACCACCTGCGCCAGCACGAGGCCGGCCGTGGCGAGGAACAGGGCCCAGAAGACCTTCTTTGTCTGTTCGTTCTTGCCGA
>JBDKRP010000100.1:0-2395 GCA_039683275.1 Methanoregulaceae archaeon
CTGTACTTGTGCAAGGAGTCGCATATCAGGCCCGGGCAAGATATTCCCGGTCAAAGAGATCGTACATGAACTTCAGGTCCTGGTACTCGACCAGCACCCGTGTCTCGAAATCGATCCGGTCGTCCTCATCACGAACGTAGATCGCACGGCCCGTACGGATTACCTCGAAACGGAACCAGACCGGTTCCTGGTTGATGACCCGGACATCGAACTCGTAGCGGAATCCCAGGGCAGTCCCCAGGGCGTCGGAAACCCGCGACGCATACGTGAGGGAATCTTCCCCGGCGGATTGTTCATCGACAAGCAGTCCGATATCGATATCGCGGAAATCATCGCGGGTAAGGAACGATCCGTACAGGTATCCCACACGCAATGTGGGCAGGAATGCAATAACGTCCCGGATCCGGGTGACTACCGTTTCCCTGTCCTCCTGTCGGCTCATAGGGTGATATAAGCAGCGGGAGATTAAAAAGGATGCTTGTACCAGATCGGATACGACACCCCATTCCTGAAAAACCGTATCACACCCACCCTGAAATACGCCCAAATTGAACCCGGATTCCTCATTTTTCCGGATTTTCCTGTACCGGAATCCGAATTAATTTACAAGAAAAAAATCAGAAGGTTTTAATCGGGATTTGAGCCAATCGGGGGCAGGATATGCCCCAAATTTCTGCAGAAACAGAGGCCCCTTCCCGCCATCGTATTTTTGGATCGATAGATTGCATGATTTGACCTGAGATCGGGGCGGGAAAGGGCCCTGGCGGAGGCCGTTTTTCCGACGGAGATTTTAGTATATAAAGGGGTCTCCCTGCGGAGAATATCCCTGCGATTTCGCAGGATTTCCGGAGAGCCCCCCGTGGTCATTGTCCTGCCGGAGATACTGCCGGGAAGTATGCCCGGCTCACTTCTTCCGGGCCTGTGCCGGCAACCGTCCGGCAGCGTGCCGCTGATCCCGGTGCAGCTCTCTTTCTCCCCCCGACCCGGTTCCGGCAGCACCGCCACCGGTGTGCACCGTACGAACACTCATATGGAAAGAAGTAAGACATATCTTACTGATCAGTCATGGATGTTGCAATAACCAGGATGAGTTCCAAAGGCCAGGTTGTCATCCCCGCCTCGATGCGAACCGATCTTCCCGAAGGCGAAAAGATCCTGATCATCAGGGAAGGAGAACGGATCATTCTCAAATCGCTCACCGATATTGAACCGGCGTTGCGGGAAGATATCCTGTTTGCAGAAAAAACCGAAACTGCACTCGGGGAATATTCGAAAGGGACCTTCACGAAGAAAAAAGCAGGTGACTTCATCGAAGAGATGGATTCATGGTAACCGTTGCTTACCACCCGCACTTTGAGAAGGCAATCCGTAAGATAGGCGACGCACGCCTCAAGGAGCATGTAAAGCAGCAGATCATCAAAGTTATTGAGAATCCGTCACTAGGAAAACCGATGCGGTATTGCCGGAAACAGACCCGCGAGGTTTACATCCCACCGTTCCGGTTGTCGTACTGGTATGATAAGCGCCGGGACACAATTGTCTTCCTCGCACTCTATCACAAGGACGAACAGTAATCACTCCCTTCTGGGGTAATATCCTCCGGACTGCCGATGATCCCGGATGGTGGACGCCTGCCCGGTCACATCCCGCAGCGTACCGTTGATCCCGGTGCGGGCACCCGACGCTTCCCTGCGGGCTCAGCGCATCGCCCTTCCCACCACACGATCCGACACCATCACCTCCTGTACCCGTAACCGGATGCCCCGCACGGATCCCCCGGATCCGGTTGACTATCGGCTCCCGGTCCTCCTGTTGACACATCGGGATAAACAGCGGGTGATTAAAAAAAGATGCTTGTACCAGATCGGGTATGATATCTGGTTCCTGAAAAACCGTATCTCACCTACCCTGAAATACGCCCAAATTGAACCCGGATTCCTCATTTTTCCCGGTTTTTCTTCCCCGGATCCCGAATTAATTTTCATGAAAAAAATTCAACGGTTTTAATCAGGATTTGAGGCAATCGGGGGCAGGATATGCCCCCAATTTCTGCAGAAACAGAGGCCCCTTCCCGCCATCGTATTTTTGGATCGATAGTTTCCCCATTCTGACCTGAGATCGGGGCAGGAAAGGGCCCTGGCGGAGGCCGTTTTTCCGACGGAGATTTTAGTATATAAAGGGGGTAGGGAATATCAAGGACACCGGGCATAACTCCAGAGGTGGGTTCACCAGGGAACAGCGTTCTCACCTGCTCAAAAACGACCGGTTCAGAATCTCTCAGGTTTTTTTTACAACCCTCATAAGAAATCCCCATTCAACTCCCTGCTCGTGAGCGGGCGGAGGGACGAGCACGCGAACCCGCACATCAGTGCGGACTCATAATTTTTCAATAAAT
>JBDKRP010000101.1:0-78880 GCA_039683275.1 Methanoregulaceae archaeon
GGGCACAGCTCGCTATCGAGGCATTTGCAAGCGCACTTGAGATCATCCCGCGAACCCTTGCAGAGAATGCAGGACTTGACCCCATCGATATGCTTGTTGAGATCCGTGCAGCACACGAGAAAGGCAAGAAGACCTATGGTCTCAATGTCTACGAAGGCAAGGCAGCCGATATGAAAGCAGCCGGTGTGTTTGAGCCCCTCCGCGTAAAGACGCAGGCGATCTCATCTGCCGCAGAAGCAGCCATCATGATCCTGCGCATTGACGATGTCATCGCATCCGCAAAGTCTGCCGGACCCGGCCCCGAGGGCGGTATGCCCCCTGGCATGGGCGGTATGGGCGGTATGCCCCCCGGCATGGGCGACTTCTGATCCGGTCTCCCGCTGGAATAATCCCCTTTTTTCTTTCTGTCGTTTCCATTCCTGTATTCCTGCCGGATGGTTTTTCCCTGCTCCCCGCGCAACCGGTGTTTCCGGCGCTTGCCCAACGTTCATATAGCCCCATGATAAGTATCATGCATGAGCGCCCGATCCGTTCCCCCATCAGACCAAAACGAGGAGATCACGCCGGAGAGAGACCCGCTTGTACCGGTCCGGTTCATCCTGACGCGGTACCGGATTGATTGTTACCATTGCCGGAAGATCGCGGACCAGATCATACACGCGGTCCCGTACCAGGCCAGGGTGGTCTGCGAGAATTGCGGTGCAACCCGGGTCTATGTGCCGCGGATCGAGGATGTCGCCAAGCCCGGTACTTTTGAAAAGATTGGCTGCTACGATATCTGGAAACTCGTGAGTGAGGCTTCGTGCCGGAACTGCCATGTGACCGGGCCGCACGATCTCACGATAGGATGCCGGAACTTCACGGTCCGGTGCCGGAACTGCGGGTTCACCCATTTCTACAAATTCGATGTGGAATATATGGCTGCGGGACCAATCGGGGAAGACGGCACTCCCCTGGAGTGAAGAGATTTTCCGGGGGGGTATCAGCCGTATACCGGGGAGAACTGGATCTGAATCAGAATAATGGTGAGTCTACGAAAAAACGGAACCTGGAGAAATCCCGGGAAACCGGTTCCCCGGCAGGCTCTACTTCTCTTCCCGTTCCATCGTAATTGCTTTTTTCGGGCACTCGTTTGCACAGATCCCGCAGCCCTTGCAGAACTCAAGGTCGATCTCGAGATCCTCGCTGATTGCAGCGTCTGGGCAGTACATGGCGCAGAGTCCGCACTGGTTGCACTTTTCCTTGTCGACAACCGGGCGGAAGACCCGCCAGGAACCGGTTTTTCCAGCTGCTCCCGCTGCAGGCCTGCTGGTGGCGAGCCGATCTGCTGAACTCATGCGACCATCTCCCTGTATGCCTCCTCTGCAGATTTTGTGTTCCTGGGATCCGGGAACATCTCTTCGATCGCTTTCTTTGCCGAATCAATCGAGATGATTCCCATCTTTGCAAGCGCCCCGAGGACCGGGGTGTTCAGGATAGGGCTCCCTGCGACAACAAGGTTCTCGCGGAGCGCTATGCCCGTGAGATCCACTTCGTAGGTCCTGTGGCCCTTCATAGCATAGGGTTTCGAGCTGTTCAGGAGGACCGTTCCTTCGGTTTTGATCCCCTGAAGAACGTCGACCGAGTCCATAATGCTTGCATCAAGGACAAGGACCAGATCCGGCTTCTTGATGTGGCTGTAGATCTTGATCGGGTGATCATCGATTCGGACAAAGGAAACGACCGGAGCTCCCCGGCGTTCTGCCCCATAGAAGGGAAACGCGGTTGCATATTTTCCGTCCCGGAATGCTGCAAGCGCTATCAGTTTCGCTGCAGTGACGCCGCCCTGCCCGCCCCGGGAGTGAATCCGTATCTCGTACATGATCATTCCACCCCGAACCAGAACTCTTCCCCGATACGGCGGTTCCGGATAAAACCTGCGATATCCTCGTAGGTTACTTCCTGCCCGCCGAGCCCGGCAATCACGCTGTACACATTGGTCCTGCAGTTCGCCCGGATCGATTTTGCAATCACGCCGCCGAACCCAAAAGAGTAGTCCCGGTCAATGACAACGATGTCTTTCCCTGCGAGGTCCAGCTGCGGGAAGGGCCGGAGCCACCGGATACGCATCGACCCGGCCTTTATGCCCTCTTTCCGGAGGGTATCCACGGCGACCTCGGCTTCCTTGCCAAGGGTTCCCATTGCAACGACCACGACATCCGCATCCTCGCACCGGTAATCCTCGGTCCAGGAATACTTCCTGCCGAACCGTTTTGCGAAATCGGCCTCTGTATCTTCAATGACCTTACGGGAGTCCCGCATCGAGCGTTCGATCTCCCAACGGAACCTGAAGTGCATGTCGGGGCCGGTCAGGTTTCCGTAGCTCATGGGGTGATCGGGATCGATTGCGTACGGGAGGTTCATTGGCGGGATGAAATCTCCTAACTCCACGGTTTCGAGCGACTGGAACGTGTGGCTGAGGGTAAACCCGTCAAGGTTCACCATCACCGGTAAGAGAACCTTCTCATGCTCTGCAATGCGGAACGCCATCAGGGTCGCATCGTACGCCTCTTGCACGGTCGCGACATAGACCTGGAGCCAGCCGGTGTCCCGTTCCTGGAATGCATCCGAGTGTTCGGCCCAGATATTCCAGCCGGGGCCGAGCGCACGGTTCACGTTTGCCATGACGATAGGGAGCCGGGCGCCTGCAGCCCAGTTCGTCATTTCGTGCATGTACAGGAGACCATGCGAGCTTGTTGCCGTGAACGTCCGGACGCCAGTGATGCTCGCGCCGATACAGGCTGCCATTGCCGAGTGTTCACTTTCGACCGGGATGTACTCGCAATCGAGCTCCTTATCGCTCACGTAACTTGCCATCTGTTCCACGATCTCGGTCTGAGGTGTGATTGGGTAGGCTGCGATCACTTTCGGGGCCGCCTGTTTTACTGCCTCTGCGACAGCCTTGTTTCCGGTTACTATCGTCAGCATGTCCCGTCCACCTCCTTCTGGATACACCGGATATGATGCTCTACCTCTTCCTGGATCTGCTGGATCTTTGCAGGAGTGAGCCCTTTGAACCTTCCCTGCGCCGAGAGGTACTTCTCAACCGCCAGCGGCTTTGCGATGGCGGCCTTCGAGGGACTGCTTATTGTGACCTTCCCATATTCGCGCTCCCAGAGCACCCAGACCCCGGTCTTTACCGCGAGTTTTCCCATCTCGACCGTCTTTTCGGTCGGGTATCGCCAGCCGGGCGGACAGGGTGCAAGGAGGTGGATGAAAGTCGGACCCCGGAACGTGAGCGCTTTCTGGACCTTTTTGAAGAGATCCTGCGGAAATGCAGCACATGCTGTCGCCATGTACGGGGGATTGTGGGCTCCCACGATTCCCATAAGATCCTTCTTGTTCTGGCCTTTCCCGGCTGGGGTCGTCGTGGTGATCGCCCCGAATGGTGTTGATCCGGATCGCTGCATCCCGGTGTTGCCGTAGGCTTCGTTATCATAGCAGATGTACAGGAAATCGGTATCCCGTTCGAATGCGCCGGAGAGTGCCTGGATGCCGATATCGACCGTCCCGCCATCCCCTGCGTACACGATCACGTTCGTCTTTTTGCCGGAGGACCGCAGCGCGGCACTCATCCCGGATGCAACTGCTGCCGCTGATGCAAAAGCAACATTGTAGACCGGAAAATTCATTGCCGTCTTCGGGTAGATTCCCTGCAGGACCGCAGTGCAGCAGGCAGGGACCACGAGAACCGAATCGTGCCCGGCTGCTTTCATGATGTACCGCAGCGAGAGCGAGGAGCTGCACCCTGCGCAGGCAGTCGTACATTTGAAAAGGTATTCTTCTTTTGGGATTTCCGCCATGCAATTCAGAGATAGTTTTGGTACACCGGGTAATAATGCTATTTTACCGACGGGAAAGACCGGTTTCAGGACGTGATCACCCTTATCTTCCATTTTCTCCAATATAGATACCGGAGAAGTGAAACCATGAGCGGACACGATGGATCCGGACTGGAGAAAAGTGGAGACCGGAGAACTTCCGGACAATCGTTCTCCCGAAGCAAGGTAGTGATAGGGGTTATTGGCCTCATTATAGTCATCATTCTTGCCGGGTGGTTCACGATGTCTCTGGAACCGGCACTTCCTGCGAAAAGCGGGGTTGTGTACCCGTTCACGACGACATACGATATGCAGGCTCCCGACGGCCAGAGCCTCCTGATTGGAAATACCGCGTTTCTGGCGCTTATCGATGGGAATGCGGTACGACTCAAGGTAGGGGACAGCGTCAGTACGCTGGCGGTCGGGGACACGAAGACTATTACGGAGAAGCGGGCTGTCGTGAAAATGTTCGGTATAACTGTCTTTGATACGAACTACCGGATGGATGCCACCTACCGGGGGTCAGTAAGCAGCAATCCGGATTTCTATCTCATCGTGAAGACTACGACTCCCATACCGCAGTTCCTGATTGACCGGATGCTTCCATCCGAATTGAAAATCACTGCAGTGTAAGAGGATCCGTGAGAGTTGGCGGGGGCATTTCCCTACTTTCGCTCCGCACGGTCTTGGATTTATACTCCGGTTTGATCGACTAGGGTAATGGAGGTCTGAATACCCCCTCAGCCTCTCGGGCGGCTGCCGTGCAGTCCCTGATGATTGAGCCCTCATCATACCTTGGAAGGGTCCCGGAACAATTCCCCCCTCTCTCCGGGACCTGCCGAAACCAATTTTCTCCGTATATTTTTCCCTGATTGCGACAATCTCAGTTTTCCGGTAATAACCTATTTTACGGTACTCTGATAATATTCCGGTATGTCGCTCCGGTCGCAGAATCTTCCCGGTATCGGTACAAAGTACGAGTTTGAAACTGATAAGGGAGACACAATAGCGGTCTTCTTCATGAAAACCGGGAACCTCCAGCTCTATGTCCTGCCGGACGACTGCCATACCCCGTACGTGGCAGATCTCACCTCCATGGAGGCAATGCGGCTCGGGAATATCCTATCGGGAGCAATCATCTCATCCGATCAGGAGAGTGTCGAGATTTCCTTCTCGGCACTTGCGGATCTCCGGATCAGTGTTCACACGTATATAATCAAGAAAAACATTGCAGGGAGAAACATTGAGGAGCTCCAGATCCGGGCAAAGACAGGGGCGACGGTGATTGCGGTCTCACGGAGAGAGAAAAATATCGTGAATCCGCCCCCGAACTTTACCTTTGAGCAGGGCGACGCGGTAGTTGTAATCGGAGAAGCTGACCAGCTGAAGAAATTCGAACGCGAAATTATGGTGGATTAATGGAAGGCATCGCAATTGCGCTTCTGGTCTGCCTGATCCTCGCGATTGTCACCCGGTACCTCTCCATCCCCCCGACACCATTCTATATCCTGGCGGGGCTGCTCATCGGGAAGGCGGGACTCAATTTAGTGGGAGCGAGCGAGCTTTCTGACTTCATCACGAACCTTGGGCTCCTGTTCCTCCTCTTTTTCATGGGTCTCGAGCTGAAGCCGGGGAAGATTCTTGCGAATGGCTCGTCGTTCTTCATTTCCGGGATAATCGATCTGAACATCAACATGCTGATAGGTGTTGCCGCTGCCTATGCGCTGGGATTCGGGTTCACTGAGGCGCTGGTTGTCGGTGCGGCATTTTATATCAGCAGCACCGCAATGGCACTCGCCTCGCTCATCGAGAACCGGAAACTTATCCTCCGTGAATCGGAGACCGTTGTCTGGCTCATGATCTTCGAGGACCTTGTTCTCCTTGTATTCCTGGCGATGCTCTCGTCTTCGGGTCAGAACCCCGTCCTCATGATCGTTGAGATCCTCGCGATGTTTGGCCTCTTCTATGCCATCGTCCATTGGGGGAAGGAAATCATTGTCGATATCCTTGACCGGGACGACGAACTCCCGGTTCTCTTTACGTTCACCGCTGTGGTGATAACTGCCGGATTCTCGGCAACTATCGGGATTCCCGAAACCCTGATGGTGATAGCGCTCGGGGTGGCGCTTTCGAGTACCGATCCGGTTGCGTTTGAGCAGAATGCCCGGCCGTTCAAGGACGTCTTCCTTATCCTGTTCTTCGTGTTTTTCGGTATCTCCGTGGATTTATCGGGAGGGGCGTCTCTCCTGATGATTGTGATAATCTCGGGATTAGCCCTGCTAAGCAAGCTCATCTCCGGGATCCTCATCGGGAAAGCAGTTCACCGCTCTGCGATCTCCGGCGTTGAGATCTGGGCGAACACGACCGGGAGAGGAGAGTTTTCGATAGCTCTTGCCTCCCTGTACGGCTCCCCTATCGTTTCCACCACGGTTGCGGCAATGGTCATTGTCACCTCTCTCGTTGGATCGTTTGCCTCCAAGTACAGTAACCGGTTAAAAAAGGCGTTTGGGAAAATAGGAAAAGGCCGGGGTCTCCCGCGGCTGTCTTCGAGGATCTGATATGGCAAAATCGCCTTTGTTCACGGTACGGGGACGGAACGCAGTAATTTTTCAGCATGCAGGGAATGAACCGGCCGGAATCTTCGAAGAGGTTCTGGCCCGGCATAATGTCCCATTCAAATACGTGAAGATCTTTGAGACGAACGAAGTTCCGGATTTGGATTCGGCATCCCACCTTATCTTTATGGGCGGCCCGATGAGTGTGAACGACGAACAGGAACTGCCGTGGCTCTGCAATGAGAAAGCCCTTATCCGGGAGAGTGTTGCGAAGAACCGGCCGGTCCTTGGTATTTGTCTCGGATCCCAGCTTATCGCAAGTGCGTTCGGGGGAAGAGTGTACCCCTCTGTTACCGAGAATGGCTGGCGCATCATCAGGAGGTCGGGGGCAGGGCTGCTGTCCGGCTTCCCGGACTCGTTCCGGGTTTTCCAGCTGCATGGGGAAACCTTCGATATTCCCCAAGGTGGGACTCTCCTGTGTACCGGGGATGCGGTGAGGAACCAGGCACTATCGGTGGGAAGTGCTACCGGGCTCCAGTTCCATCTTGAACCGACCCGGGAGCTTATTTCCGATTGGGCGCAAGGCGTTCCTGCAAAGGACCGGGAGCAGATCTCTGCCGAAACTCCGCTGTATCTTGCGGAATCGAAACGGCTCGCCGTGATGCTTGCAGAAAAATTCCTGGGAGTGTCCCGGTAATCCCACGTATACGAGAATCGGCTTCAACTTTTCTAGTGAGACCGGAACGTCAGATTTTCATTGAAGACACGGTAGATTTTTCCTGACGGGCCAGTGCCAAGGAAGACATCCACGATCGCGAAATCGGTCCCGGTCGTCCCGTTGAGTTTAATCGAATCCCCGATTCGGGGGTGGATCATGCTCCCGCTCTCTACCTTCCCGTCAGATCTGATTACCGTCATTTCGACCTTCTGCACCACATTCGTTCCTTTTCCTCCCCGGAATGTGGCAAGAATAAAAGGATCGATTGCAACGACATTCCGGTCTACCTGGACCTTGACTTCGTAAATAGCCGGGATATTCTCCGGGTACGTTGTCGGCGGCTTCGTGATGGTGATTTCCTGTGTAGGTGTGTCGGGTGCGTCCGTTGTAACCGGTCCGGGAGTTTCCCCCGGAGCAGCAGGCTGTGAGGATGTCGTTGTGCAGCCTCCGGTAAGAAGGGCTGCGCCAAGGAGGAGAATCACCAGGGACGGGATTGAACGGATCATCTGATCAGCGTCTATCGTCCGGGTTCAAAGCCTTTCAGGATGCGCTGGATGCTTTGAGGAAAAACGATCCCTCCCATCGGACGGCGGGGGAAAGAACCAATAAACAATAACTCTTTGAAATCCCATAATCTCTTGAATTTCAGGAGTACTCCCTTGAAACCGGTATCCGTCCACGGCTCCCTTTTTTATAACGAGGACTGCCGGAACGGGGCACGGGAGCATATTCCCGCAAACTCAGTCGATCTGATCATCACCGATCCCCCGTACGGGATTAACGGGAATTCTCTCCATGTCCATTACAACCGGGACGAGAATGGGGTAATACCCGGGTACACAGATATTCCTCCGGAAGAATACGGAGAGTTCAGCAGGGAGTGGATCCGGGAAGCGGAACGAATCTTACGCCCCGGGGGGTCCCTGTACATCGTGTCGGGGTATACGAATCTCTACCATGTGCTCCATGCCCTGAGGGAGACCTCCCTCCGGGAGATCAACCATATCATCTGGAAATACAGTTTCGGGGTATTCACGAGCACGAAGTACGTCTCTTCGCACTACCACCTCCTCTTTTACGAAAAGCCGGGGAGAAAGCGGACTTTCAACACCGAATCCCGGTTTGGCCTTCTGGAGAAGGGCAGGGATGGCAGGTCAGAAAATTACCGGGACCGTCTGGATGTGTGGGAAATCCCCCGGGAGTACAAACCAGGGAAGCGGAAGAACAAGAACGAACTTCCGGAAGCGCTTCTCGTCAAGATGATCCAGTACAGTAGCAGCGAAGGCGATCTGGTCTGCGACTTCTTTCTTGGCGGATTTTCCACGGCAAAAGTGGCTATCGGGATGAACCGGCGGGCTCTCGGGTTCGAGATCTCGGAAGAGGCCTTCCGTGAAAAAATACCGGAAATACGGGCGCTCATCCCGGGATATCTCCTGCAGGATCTTCCCCGGCCTATCCCCGCACTGAAAGGGAACCGCCGGGCACGGTGGACGGAAAACGAAGTCAGCCTCCTCAGGAAACGGTTCGATGAACTCACCTGTTCTGGAAAAACCAGACGCGAGACCCTGGCAATCTTGCAGGTGGAGTTCCAGCGCGGGTACTGGGGGATTGAAAAAGCACTGAAGAACCTGAACCGGGACGAATCAGGTCAATGACAGAACGGGACGGGGGAGGTTGGAGTCTCTTTCCCGGCTACAGTTCTTATTCCTTTTTTTCCGGCAGGCATTCGGCAGGATTTGCCCGCATCGACCTGACAACCCCGATGAGAATGGAGACGACTGCAAAGAGCGAGAGCCCGATGATCAGGTAAATGACGTAATTGAAATTGTCCTTCACGATGGGCAGGCCACCAAAGAAGTATCCTGCAAGGACGAATCCCAGCACCCAGAGGACTCCCCCGATAATGTTGTAACTGAGGAACCAGCGGTACTGCATCTTCCCGACGCCTGCCAGGAATGGGGCAAAGGTACGGATGAACGGTATAAACCGTGCGATAACGATGGTAATCCCGCCGAACCGTTTGAAATAATGCTCTGTCGTTTCCAGATGCTCCCGCTTGACCAGGCTTAATTTCTTCTCAATGAGGCACATCCCCAGTTTGTGCCCGATCCAGTAATTGAGGCTGTCCCCAAGGACTGCTGCGAGTATCAGGACTACGATCAGGAGTTCGATATTCAGGATATTGGTCGCAGCGAGCGCTCCAGCAACAAAGAGGAGTGAATCGCCCGGCAGGTAGGGCATGACGACAAGGCCCGTCTCGCAGAATATGATGACGAAGAGGATCAGGTATGTCCAGAATCCGTATGCCTGAATTAACTGCGGGAGATATTTGTCGAAATGAATCACCATGGTGATTACAGTTGTCACCGGGTCCATTCCTAGTATATTTCCCGTACCCGCACATAACCATTCCCGCTCTTATGAAATCCGGATATTGGCCCGATCACCGGTCCCGGAACCAATCGGCCCCCGGGTTCACTTTCACACCCCGTGCTCCCGGGTTTTTATTCTGCTCCTGCAGAACTCAGGTCATGTCTGAGACCCTCCGGAAACTCCAGCACCTTACATCGGCGTCCCGGTATGATCTCTGCTCCCCCGGGGAGTGTATGCAGCTGCTCGGTACCAGCGCCTGCATCACATACAACCGGAACAATACCTGGTGCGGAACGATGCTCAAGGTGCTCCTGCACGGCTCCTGCTCGTACGATTGCGCGTACTGCGGCATCCGTCTCTGCAAACATCGGATCTCCTTTACCCCGCGGGAACTTGCCCGGGCGTTCCTCCAGCTGTACCGGAACGGGCAGGTCGGGGGCCTCTTCCTCTCATCGGGCATCCCGCACGATGTGGATCTCGTAATGGCCGAACTCCTGGAAACCGCCCGGCTTCTCCGGGCGAATGCCTATGACGGGTACCTGCACCTCAAGATCCTGCCCGGTGCATCCCGAAGTGACATTCAGGCTGCAGCACGGCTCGCAAACCGGATCAGCATTAATATCGAAACGACCGGCGACAGCAGGCTCCGGGCTCTTTCCGGGATAAAGGATTATCAGAATGATATCCTGAAACGGATGGCCTGGGTTGCGGAGGCAAAACCCGGAGGGCACACTACCCAGATAGTGGTCGGGGCCGCCGGGGAAACCGACAGAGAGATTTTCAGTTGCGTGACAGGGATGTATGGGGAGTACCGGCCCGACCGGATATATTACTCCGGGTTCCAGCCGCTGAACGGGACCCGGCTTGCGGGACGGGAGGGTGCTCCTGCATGGCGGGTCCGGCGCTGGTATCAGATGGATTACCTGGTCCGCGAGTACGGTATCGGAGAGGACCCGCTCCGTACGGTCTTTACGGAGTCCGGCTCCCTGATAAATGAAGATCCCAAGGCGCTCCTCTTCCGGGATCACCCCCCGCTTGACCCGAACACAGCAAGCCGTGACGAGCTACTCCGGGTCCCGGGCATCGGTCCGGAACGTGCGGATGCGATCCTCCGGTTTAGGGAAGAGCGTCCGCTCAGAACCACTGCAGATCTCCGGTCGTTTGGCATCCCGGTGAGGAGAGCAGGATCCTATCTGACCCTCTCCGGGGAACGTGCCATGCAGTCAACCCTGGCGGGATTCTCCATGGAGAATGGATAAACCGGGTACCCGATTCAAAATGCAGGACGGCCTGAAAAAGAGAGTCGGATCTCAAAACGTGATCGTTCCGGTAAAGACCGTCACGGCAGGGCCGGTCATCTTTGTCCCGGTCCCGAGGGAGATTGTCAGGGGGCCACCGGTCGTCTCGACTTCAACCGTCTCTCCTACAAGACCGAGTTTGTGGGCAACCGCAGCCGATGCTGTTGCTCCCGTGCCGCAGGAAAGCGTCTCATCCTCGATACCACGCTCGAAGGTGCGGATACGGAGGGCATCTTTCCCGGTTACCTGCACGAAGTTCACGTTTGCCCCGTTCGGGAACGTTGTATGGTTCCGGATCTCCGGGCTGACTGCGGGGACATCGATGGCGTCGACGTCCGGGACGATGATTACCGCGTGCGGAACCCCGGTATTTGTAGCGTGCACGGTGAATTCCCCGATGGTCTCCAGGTATTCCCCTGCGCCGGTTGCCGGAATATCATTCCTGCCGAATTTCGGGGTCGGCATCGTGATGGTCGCAAGGAATTCATCATCCTTCGAGGAGAGGAAAACCGCAACCACCCCTGCGCCGGTCTCGATTTTGCAGCTCAGCCTCACGTAATCATTCTCGAATGCGTACTTTGCGAAGCACCGGACCCCGTTCCCGCACATCTCCGCTTCGCTTGCGTCCGGCTGGAAGATGCGCATCTTTACATCGGCAACTGTGGATTTCGAGAGAAAAAGTATCCCATCGGCACCAATCCCAAACCGCCGGTCGCAGAACTGCCGGGCGAACTCCGGTTTCATCTCGTCAGGAACAACCGTCCCTTTGAACTCATCGATAAGCACAAAATCATTGCCGTTTCCCTGGAGTTTTGTAAAGAACAATTCCATATGCTGCAACCTCGTTACCCTGTTCGTCCGGTCGGCCGGATCAGTCGTCCTCCTTATTGGTTAAACCGGATGCGTTATGAAATTCCCCTATGCTCCAGCCCAGGTACTCCCGGATAATGATGTACGCCATCCCGGGTGGTATCGCTCCTTCTTCCGTAACGATGAGGTCCACGTACTCGGCGGGCGTGAAATCGAACGCCGGGTTGCGTACCGTAACGTGGGGAAGGGTCTTTGCGATCTCCGGGGCAAGAACCTCCGCCGTATCCCTCTCCTCAATCTCGATCAGTTCCCCGAGGATGGTCCGGGGCGCGAACTTGTAAGTCTCGGCCGCGACAACCATATTCACCCGTGCCTCGTGGGCCGCAAGCCCGATCTGCGAGGTCCCGATCTTATTCACGACCGCCCCGTTGACCGTTATCGCATCGGCCCCGGTGATTACAAGATCCATCCTGCCAATAAACGAGCGCACCGCCGAATCCACGATGAAATTTGTTTTTATTCCGACCTCATTCAGGGTCCGTATCGTAAGAAGTCCCTGGTTCCGGGGCCTGACCTCGGTTGCGTACACCTCAATGTCCTTTCCCTGCCGGTGCGCCTCGATAATGCAGGCAAGGGCAGCCTCAGAGTTGCAGTGGGTCAGGATGGTTGCGCCATTCGGAATATGCCGGGACCCAATCCCTGCGATCCGGTTCACCGCGTTCCGGGAGGATTCGATAAATCCTTCTGCCCGGGTACGTAAATTTTCCTGCGCCTCGGCAAGTGTCCCTGCCATATCCACCCCGCTCATCACGATATGGATGGCATTCGGGAGGGAAACTGCAGTAGGCCGTGTCGCAAGCAGGACATCTGCAGCACGATGCATCTCCTTCCGGAACCCGGGAAGATCGGTTGCCCGGACCTGCCCGGCATGGCTGGCGAGCGCTCCAACCGCAGCCCTTGCTATCCGTCCCGCTCCACGGATTTCCATGCTCTTTATCTTCTCCGCGGTATCAGCTACGTTCATCAGTTCTCAGTGATCAACTGACCAGCATACAGATAGAGCTTCCCAAGGTGCCCCATGTCCGTAGCAGTCGTTTTTGATAGTGCAGGGACACTCCTTGCCACATACCGGGTTGCAAAGGATGTCAGGTCCGGATCGCTCCTTCCCGGAGTCGAGACCACACTTCTCACCTTCCAGTCTGCCGAACGCGTGCTGGTCGTCATCCATGTCCATTCCCGGGACGTGATAGAGGCCCCGCCCCAGATGCTTCTCTCTGATCTCCTGGTGAGCCGGGAGGTCGGGTTTGGGATCAGCTGCACCCGGAAGATTATTACTGCCGACGATATCGCTGACGTCCTGTATCATGACCGGGTGGCAAAGATTGGGGATCTCCAGGACTGCATTCGGGATGTCTGGGCCAGGTGCCGGTCCGAGCCAACGCTTGCCATGAACTCAGGTGTTATCCTGAACATGGCGACCCGGTCGATTGAGTTCACGCTTACCACCGGGGGCTGGCCGTTTCCCGGGGCCAAGGAGACCATAACCGCCCTGCACCGGATGGGGATTGCGACCTACATCGCGTCGGGCGACCGGACCACGAAACTCGAACGGATAGCCGACTCCATCGGTATCCCGCGAGACCGGGTGTACGGGGTCGCGACCCCGTCACTCAAAGCCCGAATAATAGCGGACCTGAAAGAGGAATACGGGACGGTTGTCATGGTCGGGGATGGGATCAATGACATCGCGGCGCTGCGGGCTGCGGATGTTGCCATCCTGACCGAGCAGCAGGGAGCGGACCGGCCGAAAGAGCTCATCGAAGCTGCGGATCACGTGATCAAAAACGTGTGCGAAGTAGTAACGATTGTGAAGGGGCTTTCCTGACCTGATTTCCCATCGGGGTCAGATAAAAGGTAATAATAACCTGCCGACAACATTACGTGTACGATACTATGACACCCCCGTTGATCACGGTCGAAAAACTCTGTATGGACTTTGACGGAACCAGGGTCCTCAAAAATATCTCTTTTGAGATCGCGGAAGGGGAGATCCTCGGTATCATCGGGAGAAGCGGTGCAGGGAAGACTGTACTCATCCACCTTATGCGGGGTATTGAACAGCCCCCGACAAGCGGCAGGATAATTTACCATGTAGCCGCATGCACGGGGTGCGATTTTATGGGATTCCCCAGCCTCGCGGGAACACCCTGCCCGAAGTGCGGCGGCACGCTTGCGGCTCTCGATGTAGATCTCTGGAATGAAAAAGACGAGGAGATCACGCGCCGGGTCATGCACCATGCGGCAATCATGTTCCAGCGGACCTTTGCGCTGTACGGGAACGACCGGGTCATCGAGAATGTCCTGCACGCCCTGGACGAGGTGAATTACCCTGTCGAGAAATCAGTGAACCGGGCTGCGGATCTTATCGACCAGGTAAGGCTCTCCCACCGGATGATGCATATCGCCCGGGACCTCTCGGGAGGGGAGAAGCAGCGGGTCGTCCTCGCAAGGCAGCTTGCAAAGGAACCCTTCCTTCTCTTTGCCGATGAGCCGACCGGTACGCTTGATCCTGACACCGCAAAAGTGGTCCACCAGCTCCTCCTCGAAGCCGCAAAGAACAACCATATGGCGATGCTCGTCACCTCCCACTTTTCCAAGGTTATCGAGGATGTGGCGAACCGTGCCCTCCTTCTTGCAGATGGCGAGATCGTAAAGATCGGGACCCCGAAGGCGATCATTGCCGAGTTCATGAAAGGGTTCTCGGACACGGAAGAATTTGAGGCGGCCGATCTCGGCGACAAGATCATCGATGCCCGCGATCTCTCGAAAAAATACATATCTGTCGACCGTGGTGTCGTAAAAGCGGTCAACAGCGTGACCTTTGATGTGAAGTCAAAGGAGATCTTCGGCATCATCGGAAAGAGCGGTGCAGGAAAGACCACGCTCTCCCGGATCATGGCAGGCGTCCTCGAACCGACCAGCGGCGAGATGAACGTCCGGATCGGGGAAGACTGGGTTGACATGACGAAACCCGGGATCGAGCACCGGGGCAGGGCGAAAGCCTACATCGGGCTTCTCCACCAGGAGTACGATCTCTTCCCGCACCGGACAGTTCTCGACAACCTGACCGATGCCATCGGCCTTGAGTTCCCGAAGGAGCTCGCGATGAGAAAAGCCATCATAACCCTGAAGATGTCGGGGTTTACCGAAGAGAAGAGTAAAGAGATCCTGAAACGGTTCCCGGGCCAGCTCTCGGAAGGGGAACGGCACCGGGTTGCCCTCGCCCAGGTCCTCATCCGCGAACCGAGGATCGTTATCCTCGACGAACCGACCGGGACGATGGACCCCATCACGAAAACCGATGTCAAACACTCGATCCTCCATTCGCGCGAAGAGATGGACGAAACCTTTGTCGTGGTCTCCCACGACATGGATTTTGTCCGGGACATCTGCGACCGGCTTGCCCTGATGCGGGGCGGGAAGATCATCCAGATCGGAAGTACCGCGGAAGTTCTCGCGTACCTGACCGAAGACGAGAAGAAATTGATGGGCAACGGCGGCCCGCAAGGGTGAAGCATGGTAACGGTCCACCTAGATGGCAGGAAGGTGGAGACACCAGCCGGGGCGACGATAGGGAGCCTCCTTCCGGGTCATGATCCTGCCTCGGTTATTGCGATAATCCGGCCTGCTGAACGCGAATCCGCCGAGACCGGCCACATCAGGATAACGACAACTGCCGGGGAGGTAATCCTCGAAGGGGCCGGACCTCTGGCAGCACTCCTCGATCGTCCCGATCTCGTACCGGCACTTGGCCTTCACTGGTCGGACCGGTACGCTGCTGCATTCGGGCCGTTTCCCTCGGAAATAAAACCCCTGAAGCGGCCTCAGCTGTACGAGCGTGGAGATGTCATCCTTGGCTGCGGGGGATACGATCCCTCCAGTTCTTACCTTGTTTTTTCGAAAGTCCGGCACTCCGCCGATCACGGGGCGCCTGACGGCAGAGGAGTCCTTGCAACGGTTGTCAGCGGAAGAGCAATTCTCGATAAATGGACGACCGGCGACCGGGTGATCCGTATCGAGCGCGTGGTCAGCTGGGCCGACACGAGCCGGTCGTTCACGACAACCGATATCAGCCTCCCGGTTGAAGAAGGAATGCAGATTGTGACCCGGGTTGCAATAACCGCACAGGGATACAGTCCTGAAGGGATCGATACCCATACCGCCGAGAGTGTGGAACATCTGCTTCTTGCACTGAATGACGGGACGTACCGGGTGGGACAGGCATCCAGTACCTATCTCCGCGATGAGCGGCGGAGCGGGGAAGCGGTTGCAGCCGAGCGCATGAAACCCCGGCGCGAAGGGTCGGTCACGGCACGGACCGATGGAAAATCAGCAGGGAACATTTACCTGTACCGGGCCGATGTCCCGAGCAGTACGGTCCACACGATTGTCGGCCAGATCGCGAGCGGAATCGAGCTGGTGAAACTTGCTAAAGAAGGCGATGTGTTTTCAATCTCCGTCATCCCTCCGAAATTCGATCTCCTGGGGCGGTCCCTTGCGGATGCAATGCGGATTGCAGAGGGCCGGAAGATCCAGCTGATCTCTGATACGGAAGAATCCCCGGAGAACCGGGTCATCGTGAGCCAGCAGCCGGGAACGACCCTTGAGGTCCTGAAGAAAGGAACCGTTACCATTGAGACAACGCCCCTTGCAAAAGTCATCGATCTCAGCCTGGACGATCTCCATGCACCGGAGAGTTGCGCCGTTTTCCGGCGGCTTACCGGCTTAGCCGAACACGATATCGGCATTCTGCCGTTCTTCTTCACGTTTGAGGATGTATACCTCTTTAAGCCCGATATCCCGGTAGGAACCAAGCTGATTCCTGAGAATACCCCCCTGGACTGTGTCCCTGCGAATGCCCTCGGGATCACGAACGATGCCCGGAAAGGGGCGGGGCTGGTCGGGGTCCGGCTGATCTGCCATACGGAGTTCGGGCCGACTTCGGAACCCTTTGAAGGAACGAATATCATCGGGACGATCCTCTCCCCGGAGAAACTGAAAGGGATCAAAGAAAAGGAGATCGTCTTTATCCGGGAGGTGAAGGGATGACCGAATACCAGCCGAAGTATGTCGGGACGACAACCAAGTATGTTGTCATTGACTCTCCTACGATCACTCCCGCAGATCTCGCCATCCGGGCGTACGAACTCTCCCAGGGCGCCCTGATCAAGGAGACCTGTTTCGGCCTGATGGTCACGGCTGAAACGGATGAGCTGAACCGTATCGTGGCCGAACTCCGGAAGATGGACCCCTGTCATATCTTTGTCAAGACCCGGGGATTCCCTCCTGGCGACACCCGGAGATGCCGGGCAAACCTCGGTGGAGCGCGCCCCGGGTTCTTCGGCCTTGAAGCCGAGTTCCTCACGATCCCCTACATCGCCCATGGCCTTGAAAACCTGGAAAAAACCGATGCAAAATCGATAGAACCCCCCGCTGATCCCAGGAAGGAGAAGAAACTGAGCATGAATACCCTCAAGAAAATGATGGACGCACAGGAGCGCTGAATCATGGTGAATGTCTTTATTTATCCTGCAACCAGCCTGATCCTCTCTGATTTTGTTGAACGCTGGGGCCATACGCCGCTCAGCTCAGCGACCGGGATCCGGGAACGCATCCAGACCGCCGGCCTGGAGTCTCCCCCGATCCAGGTCACCCCTGAGGAGCCGAAGAAAGGGCTCCGGTGGGCAGCAGTCGAGGTCCCTTCCGGTGTCAGGGGCAGGATGGCGATCTACGGGCCGATGATTGAAAACTGCGATGCGGCGATAATCGTGAACGATGCGGACCTCGCGTTTGGCTGCATGGGATGCGCCAGGACGAATGAACTGATTATGTTCCTGGTCCGGCGCAGGAAGATCCCGGTGCTCGATCTCGCGTACCCGAAGAACGAGGAAGAAGGGGAGAAGTTCGTGGCGGCAATAAAGAATTTCCTGGAAGGTCTCGGGGGTGCAGCATGACCGCCCCGGTACGGATAGCCCAGTTATCCTGCGGCCCGGAGTACAGCGGTGTCCAGAAGGAGATCAACGAAGCAGCCGCGATGGTGAACGGGGAGATCTTCTTCCCTGATATCGCGCTCAGGGACGTGATGCAGGGCTTCAATGAGTTCGGCCTCGATGTCCGGAGCCCGGACCTTAAGCTCGCGATTGCCAGGGCAAGGGCCCTTGTATCAGGAAAGGTGGATGCAGACGCGGTCTTCATCGGCACCTGTTTCCGGTGCGCTGAAGCGGCTATCGTCCGCAACGAGCTGCGCAGGTACATCCACGAGAACTCGAACCTTCCGGTTGTCAGCTACTCTTTCACCGAGCGGACTACCTCCGGAACCCTCCTTACGAGAATGGAGGCTTTAACAACCATCGCCCGGCGCAGGGCCCTCCTCGCGAGGGAAGAGCAGAAAGGGATCACCCTCGGGGTGGACAGCGGCTCATCAACCACGAAAGCCGTGGTCATGAAGGATAACCGGATCGTAGGGACCGGCTGGCAGCCTACGATCGAGGTCATCAAGAGTGCCGAAGGGGTTATCGAGACCGCTCTCGCCCAGGCAGGGATCAGGCGGGGCGAAATCGAGGCCATCGGAACCACCGGCTACGGACGGTTCCTGGTCGGAAAGGAGATAAAAGCCCAGCTCATCCAGGAAGAACTGACCGTCAACTCGAAGGGAGCCGTGTATCTCGCGGACCGGCAGCACGGCCCGGCGACAGTGATCGATATCGGCGGCATGGACAACAAAGCTATCTCGGTTCAGGACGGGATTCCCGGGACCTTCACGATGGGCGGTATCTGCGCAGGGGCAAGCGGGCGGTTCCTCGAAATGACCGCAAAGCGTCTCGGGGTCGATATCACGGAACTCGGACCCCTTGCAATGAAAGGCATGGGTTCCCGGGTCCCGATGAACAGTTACTGTATCGTCTTTGGGACGCAGAGCCTCGTGAACGCACTTGCGGCCGGGAGCACCCCGGAGGATGTTGCGGCCGCAGCCTGTCACAGCGTTGCCGAGCAGGTCTTTGAGCAGCAGCTCCAGGAAGTCGATATCAAGGAGCCCGTGATCATGGTCGGCGGGACTTCGCTCATCGCAGGGCTCGTCCGGGCGATGGGGGACCTCTTACAGACCGAGATCGTGGTCCCGAGATACTCCCAGTATATCGGTGCGGTCGGTTCTGCACTCCTTGCCTCCGGGTTTACCGGGGATACATAATGGACGCCGTGGAATACTTTGAGGTGGAATGCCCTGAGGCGCTGGGCGGCGAGAACTACAAAAGGATCATGAATGTGGTTCTCCTCGACCATAACCTCATCCGGGTCATCCGGAAGATAGACGTCTTCATCAACCCGGAGATCCCGCTCTATGTTGCGGTCGGGGTTACGGGAAAGATCCCATCTCTTGTCCGGGTCCGGGACTTTGCAAACGTTAACGTCCAGGAGAACAAGGTAACGCTTGCAATAGCGGATGAGACCTACCTGGCCCCCCTCTTAAAAATTCTCTGGGAGAAATATGGCGGGGATAAGGTCGAACAACCTGACCGGTTCACGGTGATCATCCACATCTCCAATGCCGATATGAAGGAAATTGAAGAGACCCCGGTCAAAGACCCCAGTGAGTCTATCTACAAAGACCTCATCTATGCCTTGCGCTGCATTGCCCCGGAAGGGTTCCGGGTCAGGCGCGAGGTTTACAAGGACGGGAAGTTCTACTTTGTTGCGAGCGAGGATACGCTTCCCGAGAATATCGCCCAGCTCATCGCGGACCGGTTCGCAAAGATCGGCGAGGTGATGCCATGATCTTAATCCCGGTCACGTACAGGGGCGGCATCTACCGGCACGATGAGATCACGGATCTCATCGAGGATCTGGGCGGGTACATCGTGCAGAAGCACATCCTTGCCCAGGAAGTCGTTCTCCAGTGCTTTGTCCCGCAGGATGATGTGGAGCTTATCCGGGAAGTTGCCCGGCCGCGGATGGGCGAAGTAACACCTTCTCCCCTGGTCGGGACCGAGATTGCAGTCGTCTCGATGAGCCTGGAGATCCACCATCTTCCGCACCCCTCCTGCGATATCGCAGAGTACGTCCGCAGGCTCGGCGCCAAGAGCAACATGGTGGGGCTTGCACGGGGGCCCGGAAAGCGGATCGCGACCCTGAACGATGAAGAACGGGATGTCATCAACGAACACGATGTCGCCCTCTTCCTGCTCGGAAACTTCGAGTCCTGCATCAAGAAGAAATTCCCGGTCCTCCGTCGCGGGATCAATGTTCCGATCGTCCTGGTTGCCGGTCCGGACAAGGAAGCGCTGGAAAAGATCATTGATCCCCCGGTGGACGGGTATGTCGGGAACACCGGCCGTTTCATGCACCGGACCAAGGAGTCCGAAGAGATCGCAAAGCTGGATGAGATCGTGGCGGAGATAACCCGGGTCCTGGAAAAGCGCAGGGAAGCAATTGCGAAGGATCCGCTTTCCGTCTCCCCGGCCCGGCTTATGGACGTCATCCGGGAGAACGTCCCGGATATCCTGGAGGTCACGTCCCCGACGCCGCTCACGGTCCAGATGACCGGGCTCCGGGTGAAACTGCCCTATGATACCTATGCTTCAGACATACGGGGGCTTGAGATCGAGGACGGGATCACGGTGAACGATGTGGCCCGGGTCATCCCGTCCCGGATGCGGGATTATATTCTGGTCCGGGTCAAACCGTTCTCCGAGACAAATATTGTGGTGTAGGGTTCCCCGTCCTCTATCGTTTCCTTCGCTGGCAGGCCCGTGTCACAGATCCGTAAGGAAACAATCTTCCCCCGAATCCCAGGATGTGCGATGTTCTGATGACCCGCGTTTCAGGATCTGTCCCGATAGTTCTCCTTATACTCCTTGTGATCGGTCTCGTTCTCGCTGCAGGCTACACGGTCAGCCAGCCCTTTTTTTCAACAAAGGGTGGAATGGAACCGGCCGGGACAGCGGGAAATTTCACTGCACCAAACGAGACCCGAATGCAGGAGATCCTTGAGGATTTCGATAGCTACGCGGGGCAGGCCCGGCAGGACTGGAAGGTTCCCGGGATGGCGGTTGCCATTGTGAAGGATGACAAGGTCGTTTTCCTGAAGGGATACGGGGTCAAGACCGAAGGCGGGAGCGATCCCGTGACCCCGGATACGATCTTTCAGATCGGCTCGGACACCAAGGCATTCACAGCGGCAGTTGTCGCCACGGAAGTCGACCGTGGTAGCCTCCGATGGGATGACCCGGTTATCGATCACTACCCGGATTTTGCGCTCTACGATCCAAACAGCACCCGGAATTTCACGATAACCGATGCGATGACTCACCGGAGCGGCCTTCCGGACCACTGGGGGGACGATCTCGGGATGCTGGGATATGATCAGGATTACATCCTGAAAGCAGTACGGTACGTCCCGCCGCTCTACGATCCCGGGTCCGGCTATACCTACGAGAATGTCCTCTACATGCTGCCGGTAGGGATTATCCGGAACAAGACAGGAAAGCCCTGGCAGGACACACTTAGTTCACGGGTATTCACTCCCCTGCACATGACGAACTCATCAGCTGATTATACCTCGTTTGTATCAGCAGGTGATGCAGCAACCCCGCACACGTTCCGGGTGGGATCGGATGGGAGCATACTCTCCTCTCCCATTGCCTCCCGGTCGATTATGAACACCTTCTCCTATATGCAGCCCGGGGCCAGCGGTGTGAATTCGAATGCCCGGGATATGGCAAGCTGGCTCCGGTTCCAGCTCGGGAACGGTACGTTCGAGGGGACCCGGATCGTGAGTGGTGAAGGGATGCGGTACATGCATTCCCCGCAGACCCTGATGCCGATGAATACCTCCCGGAAAGAGTATTACTGCGTGGGCTGGGTGTACCAGGAAATGCCGGCGTCCCCGGTTCTCTGGCACAGCGGGGCTACGGGCGGGTTCCGGTCCATGGTGCTTCTGGTCCCTGACCAGAACGTCGGGATCGTGATCCTGGCGAATAACGGCCTGAGCGAACTTCCGGATGTCCTTGCCTGGCAGTTCTATGCCCAATACTACGGGAATTCTACAATCGATCTCGCCGGCCTGATGCAGTCCTCCGCAGAGGCCCATGTGGAAGAGACCGTGAACCCGACCCTGGCCATACCTTCTTCACCCGCACCGTCCCTGCCCGTCAGCAGGTTGGCCGGCACGTACTACAACGATATCTACGGGAATGTGCTGGTGGGAGAGGATAACGGGGGCCTGAATGTTACCATCGGTCCCCGGGAGGTGGAACTGCAGCTGGTCCACCGGGACGGGAACACGTTCATCATGCCGGCATCCGAGTTCTTTACCGGGATCGCATCGTTCGGTGTTGACGGGAATGGCATGGTCCGGAACCTGACGCTGCCCCTGGAGCGGCCCGCGCTCTTCAGGCGGGTATCTGCACAGGGTTGAAACCCGGAGGGCCTGTCCAGGGACAGGTGTTCTTAGGACTGCAACCGGATATCCTATGAGTTTCAACCGGAGTGCTCAAAGGGGTTATTGAATGCCGGATAAACTGTGCCTGATGAACCTGCAGATCCGGTATTCCGGTTATAATTCAGGATTCTGACTTCAGAAAGAAGTATTGTCGTGTTACAGGACACTGCGGGTGCAGTTCCACGGAGATGAATATGCAGGTTGACTTCGTCTCCGGTTGAAAGCTCCGGCAGGGGAGGGGGTGTCAGGACAGAAGATCCCCTGACATGATACTCCCCGAGTTCGGCTTTATTGACTACTATGGTATAATCCCGGCAGGCATCCTGCAATCCGGTGAAAAACTGGTACGAATAATTCCCGGAATACGCATCGTGTTGTATAAAGAACGAGAGAGTTACGTCATCCAGGGAATGGATCGTTCCCGGAGTCTGCGACAGGAAGCCTCCTGCGACATACCCGTTGGTCTGCATATCCTGGGTCGCCTGCACACTCCCTGTACATACTCCGAAAACCAGAAGGGCAAGTCCGAAACACAGGACTTTTACAGGGAAGTCGAACCTACGGTGAGGGGAATAGTCCGGATTCATCCTGCTACCTGTCTCTATCGTTTTTCCGCCCCACGGAATAAGTCCGTTGTTGAGTGAAATTTTTTTCAGTTTCAGAAAAGCCAATCTTCTGACCTGCAGACAGATGAGATACCGAACGCGGGAACGGGATTTCCGGTTTTCCATAAAAAAGCATTTATCCCTTTGATCGAAACCCGAAAACAACGAAAGCCCCGGGAACCCGAATTGCTGGTTCTCGGCTGTAGATCATGATCTGGTGACTGTATGAAAAATTTTCTGAACCGACCGGCCCGGAAGCTGTTTTGTATCCTTTCCCTGATACTTGTATGCGCTGCAATCATCCCTGCCGCTTTTGCAGCAGATATCTCCTTCTCTACCGATCAGAAGGATTACTATTTCCTGGTCAATGAGACGGCAACCATCCCGGTTACGGTCACCAGCACGTATACGTCGGATGTTTCCGGGATGCTGGAAACGGCTACCACCGAACTTTTAAGTAAGCCGGATATGATGATGACCCGGTCGATCTCGAAAGGGTACCTCCGGAACATCACTCCGGGTACCTCTGCCATCACCCTGTCGGCAGGGACTTCAGCCTACGCAGAGACAATCTCGGTTGACCTCAATTTTGATTACTTCGATAAGACGCCGATGCAGGTGAAATTGCCCCGGGTTGTCGTCCATTTCGTGACCGATATGTCCCAGGCAGGAACGGCAGGTTCCCCGGTGACAGCGACCAGCACCCGGGGCGGGAACGGCGTCGGGTCCCCGACCACGAGTTCGATCACCCTGATCCAGCAGCCGATACCTCAGGCGGTCCAGCAGAGTTCCCTGGATCCCGGCGGCTCTTCTGCATCATCTTCTGCCGGGACCCAGGCTGGCCAGGTATCTCAGGGGAACCAGAATGCGAGCGCCCTCCAGCAGCAGCTCCAGCAGGCATCTGCGAGCCCGGAGGAAAACCGGACCCGGTTCCTGGAACAGATGGAGGCAGATCCCCTCGTCCAAGCCGCGAACGCGAGCCTTCTTGCGGTCCAGTTCTCCCGGACAAACCTTGAAGTAAACCCGGTGAGCGGCGATGCGGGAACATTCTCCCTGACCTACACCGGGCAGCAGGGCGGGGTCGTGCAGGTCACGGGAGAGATGAAGCGGGGAAGCGTGCAGATGCTTACGGAAGAGACGGAAGCAGCACTTCCCGCCCCCTCGGTTATCGGTGCGAACGCGACCTACCTTGCCTATATCCTGCAGCTTGGGGGAAGCGGGTACCGGCAGGTGTCAACTGAGATCCTGCGGACCCCGGATGAAACCTCCTTGTCAGCTGCCTACGCGAGTGGCGAAGGAAAGCGGGCGTTCGTGAATGCGACCGAGAGCCGGGGAGCGGTGACCCGGGTAACCCTCGACCAGGAGAGCGGGCAGGTTCCCCTCAGGACGATCCTTATTGCAGCCGGGATCCTCGCAGTTTTCGCGGTGCTGGGATACCTGGGATACCGGAAGTACCTGGCTTCCCGGGAGATCGAACCATTGTCCCCAGAGAAAACCCCGACGAAGCCTGCCCCGTCAATCCACCCTCCGGTACGGGATGACACCGGAACAAGGGGAGAAGAGGCGTTGTTCGCGGCGGAACTGGCTTTCTCGGAAGGGCGACCAGCAGAAGCGTACGGCCTGATCGGGCAGGCGTTCCGGAACTATATCTCCCGGACATGGGGCGACGGGAACGAACTGACGGATGATGAGGCACGGGCAATCCTTCATGCCCGGGACGTGCATCTTCCCTGGGCGGATGAGATGCTCGGGAAATGCAGTCTCATTGAATTCGCGAAAGGAAGCCCGGATGCCGCAGAGTTCCGGAAATTTGCGGGAACGCTCCGGGACCTTTTCCGGAAAAAAGAATAAACTCCCTCTAAAAGTCCCGAATCGCCTCGATTTCAAACCGTACCATAGGGACCCGGATGCTGCCATCCGGATCAGGAGGATATTCCGCAAGATAGGTTTCGAGAGCGTCCGAGAGGAAGACCGGCCTGAGTTCTTCAGGCAGTCGCGATGTGTACGGGAGCCAGGTGGTGCGCATCCAGCCCAGAAAGCCCTCCGCATCCGGATAGGTCATGGTCTTTGGAATGAGTTCGGCCCTGCGCGGTGAAAACCCGGCCTCCACAAGGAGTTCGCTGTATTCCTCAGGCCCGGGGAAGTAATACGGCTCTTCAAAATCCGTAAAGTATGGTTTCCACCGCTCTGTTTCCATCAGGACGCCCAGTGTCGCAAAGACCCGGGTGGCATTTCCTTTCCCACCCATCTGGAAGAGGAGCCGTCCTCCCGTCCGGAGGCTGGCACGGATTCCGGCAAGGACAGGCCGGTGATCCAGGACCCAGTGCATGGCAGCGTTCGAGAATGCGATATCGAAGGTTCCCGGAAGCCGGATCTCCCGCATGTCCATTCGGGTGAAGGAGAGGTTCGGGAACCGGGTTTCCGGGTAATTCTCCCGGGCGAACCGGATCATCTCATCCGAGCTGTCGATCCCGGCCGCTGCCCCGCCCGGGACCCTCGCTGCAATCTCTGCCGTAACCTTTCCATCCCCGCAGCCGATGTCAAGGACGCGTTCCGTTCCCGTGAGCCGGAGTTTTTCCACCAGTTCCTCAGCCCATGCTTTCTGGGCCGGGGAATTTTTCAGGTAATCGGCCGGGTTCCAGCAGTACATATGGATCAGGATGAGATCAAGCCGGGAAATAAAAATTGCGGGGCCGGTTATCGAAACGTTCTGCCCGGAATTCCTTTCAGTTGTTACTATACGACTGGTTTGCAAAGTAAGTGAAGATCGATGAGCCTTCCCTTGTCTCAGCGTTCACTGAGTTAAAAACAACCCCACTTAGCCCCTGGGCCCCGGAGGTTTTGATCGTGAGTGCTCCTTCCTGGTAGGTATAGGTGCCGCTGTTCCCGGTCATAACGACGTTCGCAAGAATTCCCGTGGGGGCAGTCTTAGGGATGTGAATGGTATATATGCAGGTGCGGGGATAGGGTGCCGGGCAGGTTTCGACCGGGATTGGGGCACTGAACTCTCCTATTGTAAAATTCATTGAAAAGACGATCGGGGCATCAAAGTCCTTATCTGCGGTGACCTTCACGGAATAGTTGACGATATCCCCGGCTTTCACGGCTGTTGTTTTCGGGGTGACTGTGAAAGAAAAAGGGGTATCCGTTGCAGCGGCTGGAACCATGCAGGCACCCAGAAGTACGAGGGCAAGGAGGGACAGGATGAAATAATTCGTTCCCGGCATGATGCATGGTTTTGCGTCGCTGGCTAAAACGGTTTGCCCGCAGGGTGGGGATAGTTCCTGACGGCCAGCCAATTCCCGCATCCTGTTTGAAGCTGTTACTCCGACTTTTTGGTTAATGGGCAGGGATGATCGCAGTCGGGATTTTTACCATCTCCTTCCCAGGGCTGGTACTCGGAACACAGCCAGGGTCTCGTGCTGTGAATCCTGCAATAATATTCGTCTTTATGGTTTTTTTTCCTGAGAAAGGGACATTGTTTGCGATAGGTATTCCCGGTTTTCGGGTTGACCAGGTCAAAACCTTCGTCAGGTAATGCGAGGATATCGGTCTTTCCCAGGTTTGAAGCACGGGTCCAGCCGTTCTCCCGGAGGACCTCAAACTTCTCCAGGATATCCAATCTCCCCTCTACGTTCCATCGCAGCAAGTCCTCTTTGACGGCATATATCCCATCGCAAAAGTGTTTGCAGCATTCACCACAACGGATGCATTCGACCATAGGGATATCACGAACTTACAAATTTCAAACTATCCCGTCTCATCCACGGGATTTGGCTACCATAGGTTCTTTTTCCTGGGGATTAGGATATCGCTACTCCTTTATCTGGAGAACATTCACCTGTGGATCCCGCTCCCGGCCCCCATGTCCTGGTACGAAAGGGGTACCCCCCTGATGAGATTGCAGGGGGGGTTCCCCTCCGGTATATGTGCCCCGGGGTAGTGGGTTCCCCTCAAAACCCGAAAAGTTCTGATGAAAAACCATCTTTTCCCTGGATTCCCGACGGAGCCACTGTTCCCGGAACCTGTCATGAGGGGGGGACCCCCTCACCCAAACCGGACCGGCACCCCCCTCCCCAAAAAGCGGGCGACCCTACGGCCCCCATGGGGTAATACCGGATTTCGTACGACCCCTCCCTGCCCCCCGTACCCGTACGGAAAAGTTCAGATGAACAAGTGGAATTTCTCCTGGACTTCAGACGATACCGTTTTTTCAGCACCAGGAAAAATGGGGGGTACCCCCTCTTACGGTCCCGGCAGGGGGGGTCCCTGTCAGATTTTTTGGACCCGTACCCTATGGGGCTGAAGGGTCTGAGGTTTTGGGTGGCACTCCCCTGCATCGTGTCCGGAGGGGGTACCCCCTCTCCCGACTGGAACAGGATCCCCCTTGTCCGGCCCCGGACACCCCTCATCATTTCGTACGCGGGATGGGTCCGGATCTGCTGGCCCCGGGCACCTCCTGCCGGTCCGGAAAAATTCCAGCCATATTCCCTTTCGTCTACCGGTAGGCCGGCCTTGATAACCTGCCAGGCCGAATAGATGGGAAGAGCAGATCATGGCAGAGGACATCAGGTCGGCCTTCGACCGGGTTGCGTCCCGGTACGATGCCCAGCGGAAATGGATCATCCCTGGATTGGACGAGTACTATGCGGCAGCGGTCTGGGCCGCTGAGAGCACAAAGGACAACCCGGCGATCCTTGATGTCGGCGCCGGGACCGGCCTCCTCTCTGCTCTCCTTCTTGAAAAGTTCCCTGCGGCCGCCCTTACCCTTGTCGATCTCTCGGACAGGATGCTGGACGTCGCAAGGGAGCGGTTTGCGGGCCGGGACGTCCGGTACCTCACCGGAGACTACAGCGACCTTGCGCTTGGCGGTCCGTACGATATCATTGCATCAGCTCTCTCCATCCATCACCTCCCGCACGAAGGGAAAAGGCAGCTGTACCGGAAAATATTTTCAGCCCTTGTGCCCGGAGGGGTCTTTGTCAACGCGGACCAGGCCGCCGGGGAGACTTCCTGGCTGGATGCCCGGTTTCGCGGGTACTGGGACCGGTTCGTGGCCGAAAGCACGTTTGACCGGGCAGAACTGAACGCAGCCATGCAGCGCAGGGATACCCTCGACAAGAACGCTAAATTGTCCGATCAGCTTACCTGGCTACGGGAGAGTGGTTTTTCCGATGTGGACATCGTGTACCGGAACCGGTTCTTTGTCGTAATTATCGGGAGAAAACCATAGATCCCTGAAAACGAACCGTTCCGGAGCGGGAAGGCTTCTGAATCTGTTTGGTTCTGGAAAGCACCCGGGATAGTCCGGATATATACATCAACCAGTAAAAAAAAAAAAGAAAAAGAAATGTTCAGCAGCTGCCCTGCGCTGCGGTCGTATTTGAAGATAGGGCCGTGTTGCACTCGTCCGGCTTTGTCGTGAAGCTGTTACAGATCGCCTGCTTGTACGCCTCTGGAGTACGGCTGCCGACGTAGGTCACGTTGTTGATGATAAGCGTCGGGGAGCCGGTGACTCCCAGCAGGCCTTCCCGGGTTTCATCCGATTTCAGGACCTCAATTGCATCACTTCCCGCCATACATTTCTCAATGGAGGTATTATTGAGGCCGAGCGACGGGAGAAGTCCCTTGCGGCATTCGGCAAGACCGGCACTGCTGGTAGCGGTTGCATAGCACTTAGTATTGAATGCATGGATGTACGGCCAGAGTGCGGATGCGTTGGTCTTTTCAACGCAGATCTGGAATGCATCCTCATTCACCTCCGAGGATCCATGAAGTGACTGCACCGACGAGAGGTCGTTTCCGCTCACGCTTGTAATATACCGCACATGGAAATCTGCATTCTTACCGAGGAGCGCAACAACCGGCTCCATGACTTCTTCGGCCTGTGTCCCGTACGGACAGTACGCCATCACGTAGAGGTCAACGACGGGCCTGTCAGATTGGACCAGGGTCTGCCTGGTTGTCGTTTGGGTGAGAGATGCACTCAGGTTAATTGCGTCCGTAAAGAGAAGCCCGCAGTCTCTCGTCGAATAAACGGTGACAACCTTCGAGTTGTACTTGACCCGGATCTCGTAGATCCCCCGGTAATCCCTCGCGGAAATGAGCGAGACCGACGATCCCGACTGGACCAGGTTCTCATTTGTGTAACTGACAATCTTGGCGGCGCACACTTCCGGCGATATTGCCGAAGTACTTACCGGCATCATCCCAAGTCCAAGAATCAGAATCAGGATAATTGCAGTCACCCCGACGAGTATTGTCAGGATAAAGAGCGTATCCCGTTTCGGTGCGCTGCTTCCGGTGGAATTCGTTGTTTCAGGACTCAAAATCTTTCACCTGCTGCCCGTTTTCAGACTGATAAAAGTACTTGAATTTCTGCGGAGCGTACGATAGATTCCTGATATGATCTCCCCAGTTCTGATCCAGTATTTGATAAGATCCGATAAAAATGAGCAGGAATGAAGCTGGATTCTTTCCGGGACATTGCCCGGGATCAGGCTGATTGCATGGCTGCCTGCACTGCGGTGATCAGCCCGTTTACTTTCTCCGGGTCTTCGACCTCGTTTTTGGCAAAGACAAAATCCCCGATTACAGTTACTCCTTTTGCTTCGAGTTTCTTTTTCAGGATCGGGAGCGTTTCCCCGGCCTGCCCTCCGCAGGTCGCAAAGATCACGGCTTTTTTCCCGGTGCAGCCCGCAAGCGAGGTTACTGCGCCATTGATGACCGGCGTTGCTTTCCAGGCCCAGACCGGCGTCCCGATCACGATGAGATCGCTGGATGAGACATCGATGGTATCCGGGTCTACCGGATCGCATTCCTCGCTTCTCGCCCGCATGCAACCGAGCGTGTACGCGGTCAGGGTTGAGTATTTTGTTCTCGGAGCAACTTCAATGAGGTCTCCGCCGCAGGCAGCCTGGATTTTCCGTGCGATTCCCCGGGTAATCCCGGAGTACGAGTGGAAGATGATACTTGCTTTCATGATTTTTCCCCACTGATAATCCGCCGGGTGATCCCGGACGGTATCCCCGGAACCTCCTTTGGGCCCCGGTCGATCTGCATAAATGTAGGCATACACCGTTATGGTGTTTCCGGGCCGGAATCCGGTTATTTCCCGATACGGTACGTATTGCAGATTCGGGAATGTTTATGATGTACCCGTCCGAATCGACCCGGGATACATCAGTGGCGATACGATACATGAGACACATGACGAGTGGAAACGGTGCGCGCTTTCCGTGCCCTGGCCGGGATAGGGAGTTATGATAACCGTTGCTCTCGTAGATACAGACGCGCGGCTTCTCCATGAACTCAAAACTTACCTGGAGTGCGAAGGGTCGCTCCGGGTGGACGTGTTTTCCTCTGCTGTCGCGGCGCTCGATGCGCTGAAGAGCAGGAGTTACGACGTTATCGTATCGGAATATTTCCTGCCGGTTACGAGTGGGATGACGTTTCTCGAAATACTCCGACGGGGCCGTGGGGACCGGGACACTCCCTTCATCTTTTTTGCGCAGCCCCTCCGGGAACATATGATCATCGAGGCGCTCAATACCGGAGCAAGTTATGTCATCCTGAAGCGGGAAAACCCGAAACGGTTTTTTCCGGCAGTCCGGCATTTTATTCTTGACGGGGCCAGGCAGAAGCATGTGAAGTCAGCCCTCAAGAAGAGCGAGGAGCGGTACCGGAACGTTGTCGAGGATCTGACTGAGTTCATCCTCCGGTTCCATCCTGACGAAACCGTGCAGTTCGTGAACGAAGCGTATCTCCGGTACTTTGGGATCTCCCGGAACGATATCCTTGGGAAGCCCGTGTGCGAAACCCACCTGTACAGGGATAGTGACCTGGGCCGGCAGATAAAAGGACTTGCACCAGGCCATCCCGGTTTCATGATTGACACGGAATCGCAGAATCAACAGGGAGAAAAACTCTTCCAGCGCTGGAATATCCGGGCACTCTTCGACAACTATGGTGATATCCGGGAATTTCAGGCAGTCGGGCGGGATATTACCGAGCAGAAGGTTGCCGAGGAAGCGCTCCGGCAGGCCAACCAGACCCTGACCCTGATGAATACGATAACCCGTCACGATGTCCTGAACCAGCTCACGGTCCTGTCGGGGTATCTCGAGATTGCCCTGCAGAAAAACCAGGATCCCGGGATCGAGGGATTTTTGACAAAAGCGCAGAGCGCTGCGGGAACCATCCGGCTCCAGATCTGTTTCACGAAGGAATTCCAGGATGTGGGCGCCGAGGCCCCGCAGTGGCAGAACCTTGCGGGTACTATCCGGAAATCCACGGAAAAAATCATTCTCGAAGGGATCCGGGTCACAATTGATGTGGATGAGGGATTCTGGGTGGATGCGGATCCCCTCGTAGAAAAAGTATTCTACAACCTCTTCGACAATTCGGTCCGGCACGGGGAGCGCGTGACTGAGATCTCCCTCTTCGCTGAAGAACGGGAGGAATGTCTTGTCATTGTCTACCAGGACAATGGTATCGGGGTTCCGGAAACAGCAAAAGAGAGTATCTTCCGGCGCGAATATTTCAAAAACACCGGTCTCGGCCTCTACCTTATCCGGCAGATCCTTGCAATCACCGGAATAGAAATCCGGGAAACAGGCCGTGAAGGGGATGGCGTCAGGTTCGAGATGGTCGTGCCCCGGGAACGGTTTGCAAAAAGAGTGGAAACCGGGAGTTAGTTCCCGGGTTCCGGTCCATCGGTTTCCCCGGACAGGTTCTCATCGTCAAAAAAGAAGACGTCCTCCATTGTTGTACCGAATACGCGGGCGACGTCCCTCGCAAGCCGGAGCGACGGGTTGTACTTTCCTTTCTCAAGAAAAACGATTGTTTCCCTGCGGACGCCGACCTGTTTTGCAAGTTCGTCCTGGGTCATCCCCATCTGCTCCCGCAGTTCACGAATCCGGGTGTACATAACCAGGTACTCCTGCTAGCATACGTCTCCTTTCCGGAACAGCCATACCTGGCAGATTACTGCCGATATCGTGAGGATCAGGACGATCAGGCCGTAGCCGGACTGGGCGCTAAGCCGGAAAACCCCGAGGTAGTCCAGCCAGAAGAGGAGACAGGCACCGATGATACCGGTAAGCCACGCATAGGAGAGCGCCCATGCGCCGATCTTTTTCGAACGCTCGTCTGACTCCGGGCCGTCCCGGTTTTTCCGATGGCGCAGGATCCCGGTTAAGAGGAAGACTATGCCTGCGGTGAGAAATATCGTCGGGATTATGGCGTTTTCCGGAAGGGTGAATGCTGAAATGATTCCCCCGATAAGGAACACGATCCCGATTACGATGCGGTACAGGTATCGCGGTTGCATATTGCTGAACATGGTTGTTATATATTTCTAACACGCTTGCAGATAAATGTTATGTATTTCTCACATCGCGTGGGAAGTGGATTGAGAAAACAGGAAAATCAGAAGAAAAAAGAGATTAATCGATGCTGGACCGGACCGTGAGGAAGACCGGCCCACGGACGTCGACTTTCTTCTTCATGTCCGTAATGGCCCGCATCGCGAACTCTTCGATCTTCAGGTTGATGTCGCTCGGGAGTTTTGCCATCTTTACCTGGACGGTTGTCCCCTGGCCGCACCGGGCTGCCTCCTCTATCCGGGCAGCAGCGAGCGCCGCGACCGTATGCAGGTATGAAAGGCCGGTCGGTGTTCCCTTCTCCCGGACCTCTTTCCATTTCTCATTGTCGGGAACGCCAAGGACCGATCCTTCGTGCACGAAGATCTCGTTCATGCAGGCAGGGCCGAGGAGTTTTGTATTCGATTCCGGCTCTTCCACAAAGACTTTCACGTTTTTCCCAAAGAGCGTCCCTTCCCATGCGGGGAAACTGCACGGGCCGGGCTCGTTCCCATGGGTGGCACCCGTCCGTTCAATTGCGGCAGTGATCATCCGGCCTTCCACGGTCGCAGGCTCTTCCCGGAGCTGGACCGCCTTTGTGATCTCCCGGTCCGTGAAAGTACGGGGGAAGAACTGCGGGAAGGAGAGCTGGCGCATGTCGTTTGCCTGGTACAGGATCATCGCAAGCCGCTGGACCCCCAGACCGAGGTTCATGACCGGTATCCCGATGCCGTACTCGGCAAGCGCTGATGGTGAGTACATGCCAAACGTTGCAACTTCGACCCAGCCGTGAACCGGGTGGCGTGCGTAGACCTCAGTCTGGGAATCGGGCATGTAATACTTCGACCGTTTGTCGTCAGGCTGGAACCGGAAGTCCGTGAACCCGAACGCGGAGAGAAGGGCCTCCGAGATTGCCTTTCCGGTCTCGTTCGTTACGTCTTCCCCGGCTATCACGCAGGATGCGGAGTGGTAGCACCGCAGCCGGGTCGGGCCTTCTTCCTGCTCCCTGCGGAAGCAGCGGTCAACCGAAAAGAGCCGTATGGGGAGGGGCGAGCGGTCCCAGGTGTTCCCCAGGGTCATGAACCAGCCACTTGTCATGTGGCTGCGCAGCGTGCTCCGGGAGCATTCCGGAACAAGCGCCCGGAACTCGGGGAAGACCGCGTCAAGGATGTGGACAACGAGTGCGTCATCGACGCCAAGAACCTTTGCGAGCTCGTACGTGAGTTCGTCCCCGTCGATCTCCGACTTCTTGTACGCGTGGAGCGTCTCCCTGAGTTTCTCCTCGGTCTCCGGAGTCATCGGCTGGTATCCGCCGGTTGCTGCGTGTGCCTCTTCGACCGGGAGGGAATCCTTGTGAACAAGCGGGCTTTTGTGGCTCCTCAGGATCTCGTTGATCTCGTCGAGCTGCTTTCTTGCAATCCCGACGTTCGGGCGCGGGAGGCCGCCGATATAGAAGACCCGGTCGAGGACTGCCATCGCTTCCGGTCCGAACTGCCGGTACACATCCTGCTCCTCGACAATCACCGGGTTTTCGATCTCATCGAAACCGAGCGCAAGGTAGGTCTCGCGGAGCCGCTGGATAGTGGAAAAGATAGGGTGGGCGTTTGCACGTCGGTACATAAGGCGCGGGTACCTTTCCCGCTCTCCCGGAGGGGTAAGGACCTCCGGGCCCGCGTGCCATGCCGCTTCAAAATCCTCTTTCGCTCGCTTCCGGTATTCCTCGACATCGAACCTCATGGTATTCCCCTTTCCCTATGCCTTTTCCAGCAGCACAACCCGGGAGAGTGCATTTTCGTCTTTGACGCGATAATCGCAGTGCGATGCAATAGCTTCTGCAAATTTCCGCACCGCCTCATGCCCGGGCATATTCGTGCTTTCCAAACGATTTCTACTGTATCCAAGATACATATATCCCTTTATTTCGACAAAGGTCGCCCCGGAATCCTGGATAATCCTTGCATATCCATCAGGATTCGTATCATTCAATCCTGATACCAGTGTCACCCGAACCGCTGATCTTCGGGACCCGAGAAGCCTGAGGCTCTCCTGCACCCGTCCCCAGAACTCCCCGGGATTCCCGAGTGGCCGGCAGACTTTTTCATACGTCGCAACGTCCGGGGCATCCAGGGAGATGTAGGTCTGGAACGGATGGCACCGGGCGATGACGTCCGGGTTTGTCCCGTTGCTGACAAGAAACGTGGTAAATCCCTGTACCGTGAAGAGATCGATAAGTTCCGGGAGTTGGGGATAGAGAGTGGGCTCCCCGGAGAGGGAGACCGCGACATGCCGTGGATGCAGCGCTTCGTCCCATTTTTCCGGCGTGACCTCCGGGTTCACCTTGTAACTGTACCCTGCAAGTCCCTTCTTCTGCAAAAACGGGATCCTGGCAAGAATCTCTTCCGGTGTAACCGGGACCGAGTCAGGAGTCTCATGTTCAAATGACCTCCAGCAGAAAAGGCAGCGCTGGTTGCACCGCAGGGTCGGGGTCATCTGGACGCAGCGGTGGCTCTCGATTCCGTAAAACTGCTGCTTGTAACAGGATCCCCCCTCCTGGAGCGAGCGGCTGCACCAGAGGCAGGGTTTGAGGGCTGCAGAGGCGCCCTCTTTCACGAACTGGTAGCCCTGCCGACGCAGGGCAAAACGCGGATTTTCTTCCCGGTCACATCGTCTGGATCGCATCGATACCGAGCGTTTCGAGCGCTTCCTTCAGGGTATTCCGGACTGCTGCCACCATCGTGAGCCTGCGGTCCCGTACGGCACCTTCGCTCTGGATGACCGGTTCGAAGTGGTAGAAACTGTTGAACTCATCGGCGAGTTCCCGTGCGTAAATGGCAAGGAGATGCGGACGGAGCTCTCTGACAACATCCTCAATAACGACGGGGAATTCCCCCATCTTCTTGACGAGTGCAATCTCCCTTGGAGTTTCTGCTTCGAAGCGTTCCGTGAAAGATCCTGCTTTTTCGAGAATGCTACAGGCCCGGGCATGGGCGTACTGGATATACGGGCCGCTCTGGCGCTCGAAGTTGAGGGCCTCTTTCCAGTCAAAGACCGTGCTCTTCTCCGGGGAGATCTTCACGATATCGTAGCGGATGGCAGAGATTGCAACTGACTTTGCGATCTCCCGGCGCTGCGCCTCGGGAAGTTCGGGCCTCCGGGTCGTGACCTCGTCAAACGCCCGCTTGATCACTTCATCCATCAGTTCGTCAGCAGAGACAAACTTCCCGGCACGGGTGCTCATTGAGCCTTCGGGGAGGGATACGAATTCAAAGTGTACGATATCGGGCTGCTTCTCCCCGAGAATCTTGAGGGTCGTCTTCAGTTCCGCACCGATAAGCTTGTGATCGGCACCGAGGACATCGATCATCCGGTCGAAATTCCTGCCCTTCCAGGTGTGGTAGGCGAGATCCCGGGCAGCGTACACGCTTGTCCCATCGCTCCTGCGGAGGATGTAGGGCTTCTCGAAACCGAATGCTGTCAGATCGACAGCGAGTGTCTCGTTCTCAATTGCCTGCGGGAGTTTCTTCACCTTTGCAAGGAGGTTCTCCGTGTCACTGTTCCTGACGAAGTCGCTCTCCCAGACAAACCGGTCGTGCTTCACGTTCAGGCGTTCCATCGTGACCGCGAACCCGTCCAGACAGTAGGAGACATGGGTCCGGAATTTCTTCACGACTTCCGGCTCCAGTTTCTCGACCCGCTGCATGAGCTCATCGACCTGCCCCGTAATCGAGGCATCCCTCTCGATCTCCCGGTTGGCGGCGATATAGATCCTTGCTACATGGTGGTCTTCCTTCTCGCCTGGAAGCCGGGCAGGGTCCAGATGGTCGAACCCCCAGACCACGATTGCAATCTGCCGGCCCATGTCGTTGACATAGTACTGGACTTCGAGGCTGTACCCGGCTTTCCGGAACACCCGGGCAAGGGTATCCCCGAGAACGGAGTTCCGGATGTGGCCCACATGCAGGGGACCGTTCGGGTTCGCGCTCGTGTGTTCGAGATTGACCCGGATCCCTTTCTTCGTCATTGTCCCGTACCCGGGTTGTACGGCGGCCCCGAGAGCTTCCCTCACGTACCCGCTTCCGAAGAGGAAGTTGATGTAGGGTCCTTTTGCCTCAATCGTGATTCCGTTGAGTTCAGGACGGATCGCGAGCTGGCCTGCAATCTCCCGGGCGATTGCGACCGGGGCTTTCTTCCGCTCCTTTGCGAGTGCAAAGGCGACTGTGGAAGCAAGGTCCGCGTGGTCCCCGCCATCGACCAGGAGGACATCGGAGAGTCCGGTTATCTCTTTCAGTACGCGTTCAATTGTTGCAGATGTTTCGTGAAGCATCAGTATCCTGTCCTGTACCGGAGGATTGCGGCAATACCCCCGAATGCATTATAGAGCATTGCGCCTTCCTCGAAGTCGTCCGATATGATCTCGACCTTTGCGCTGCTCTGGTCGGCAAGGTTCGTCATCTCGTCCACGATATCCGATTCGTCATCGATTGCGAGGGGTGATGTGCACTTCGGGCAGATCCCAAAGTCAATATCCTTAACCCGCTTCCCAGGTTCGACCTGCACGGTCTTCTCATCGGTGTATCCGCAGTTCTGGCACTTGATCCTGACCCTTGATTTTCTCAGGCTCGAGGAGAGGAGGAGGACATCGACCGCACCGACTTCAAGGTTCTTACGGACGCTCTCCTCCCCATACGCGGCGACTCCGTCATCTTTGACGAGCTCCTTGAGGAACCGGTTCATGATGTTCTTTTCCTTGATGACTTCAACGCCCTTGAGCGCATCCTGCGCTGCATCCACGAGTTCTGTAAGACCGCTTTCGTTGGTGTATGCGACATCAAAGAGCCCGATGATCCGTTTCTGGATTTCATGGTGGAGGTAATTCCCTGCCTCGAACTCTTCCTTGGTCGGGCTCGGGCCGCCAATCAGGACGCCCCTGAACCGTTCGAAGAAATCTTTCTCAGCGATAAAGACTGCACTCGAGCGCTCGCCGATTTTCGTGTAAAACTCGTTGATCGCGATCTCACGCAGGCGCTGGAACCGGGCGCTCGACTGGCCTCCTTTGCGCTGCTTTCCCGGGACGGTTGAAGTGACCCCTCCAATTGGTTCGATCCGGTTCCCGCGTAGGAAGCCCCAGTAGGCCTCCCTCCGGTCCAGGACGAGGAGCCCGTACACGTACTTCTCCTCCAGCATCTGCCTGAGGGGTTCGAGCTCGAAGTTCGAGCTGCACCGGTACATGTACAGGTTCAGGGGTTCGGGCGGCTCGATGATGGTGCATTGCAGATCGGTCTGGTCTCCCCTGACGAGGATCGAACCGCAGAAGACCGCCATCCCGTTCTCGGGCGGTTTCTTATAGTATTTGAGCCGGGAGAGGATGGACGATATGGCACTCTGGACGTTGGTACGGGTCTGCTTGCTCTTGATGTTTGCACACTGGCCGAACTCATCCCTGAGCTGGGCCGTCACATCATAGATCTGTTTGTCTGGCGGAACGTAGAGCGTGATAAGTTCAGTTCCGCTCCCTTCCGCCCGCTCCAGTTTCTCAAGCGTCTTTTTGAACTCGTACCTGCGACGAGCTTCGTCCATCACGACTGGTTCTGTCTCTGTCATGCCACCTCTCCGGCATTTGGGAGTCTATATAATTAGTGCACGTCCGCTCATTAAACCAGTGGCGGAGGCACACCTGCCGGTGGAACGCCCCTGCCCGGATTAATCAGGACCGGCCTGCGAGATACGTAAGGATATCCTGGTCGACCTCACTGTTCAGGCCGTGGGTCCCGTTGAAGGAGAAGAACTGCTTCGGGTCTTTCGCGTATCCATACAGGGTCTGCCCTTCAGTGTAATTGATGATGGGATCGTTCGGCGCATGGAATATCAGGACCGGTCTTGGGGAGATACCTGCAACATAGGTATCCGGATCGATCGAGAGCAGGAATTTCTTCTGGTCCCCGGTCAGCCGGCTGTCCTCTGCCACCCCGAACCCTGAGGTCGAGACCCCGAAATACCCGGAGAACCCGGGATCAAGTGCTGCAGCAATAAGGGCATATCTGCCGCCGTTACTGGATCCGAGCGCGTAGACCGGGACATGGTATTTATCCGCAAGGTATTCCCTTGACTGCATTACATCCCCGACAATCCGGTAATACTGGGGCATCGTTCCCGAGGTATACCTGCTGTAATCGGCCTGGAAATTCAGGGCAGTTCCGGGGGTCTCGGCACCGTTCCCCCTGACATCCTGGTACATGAATGCGTACCCGTTTTTTGCATACTCGATCAGTCGGGGGAAGTGAGACGGGCCGTTCTCTCCTGCGCCCGGTACAAAGATGATCGCGGCTTTCGGGTTTTCCGGTGCCGCAACGTAGGTTACGACATCGGCAAGTTCCGTGTGGAAGACAACTTTACTCAGGGTTACGCTGTCATTTGCGGAAAGAACCGTTTCCGTCGCTGAAGGTGCCGGGACGGTGAGGGAGAGTACGCCGTTCCCGTCCACCGACCAGGATTCCTTCTGGGAGGTCGTTCCGGTGCATCCGGCAGCGAGCACAAGGAGGATCACAAGTATGGTAAGCGCGATGAGTGCACTGCTGCCGGACTGGCCGGACAGCCGGGTTTTCAGGGCAGGTATCCGGGCCATTTTGTTACCTCAGGCACCTGGCGATAATTGCGATGGTTTTTGCATCGGAGATCCTGCCATCCCGGACCATCTCCCAGACATCATCTGTAGGTACCCGGACGACATCGATGATCTCGTCTTCATCCGGGGGAAATTTTGTTGAGGAGATACAATCCCGAGCTTCAAAGAGGAATATTTTTTCATCGGTAAAACCCGGGGTGGTCCAGATGAATCCCCTGGGGATAAGCGTCTTTGCCTCGAGCCTCGCCTCTTCAATGAGTTCCCGGTGGGCGCAGGCTTTGGGATCTTCTCCCGGGTTCAGGGTTCCTGCCGGAGCTTCGTAGATGTAATCGTCGATCACGAACCGGTACTGTTTTATGAGGACGCAGGAGTCGCCTGTGACAGGGAGTATGACTGCTGCATTCTGCGTGTGAACAACGACTTTGTTTCTTTTGACACCATTCGGAAACTGGAATGTTTTCTTCTCGACCGAAATACGGCCTCCTTTGAAAATCTCCATCTTATTCCTCGTAGGGGATCGGGTCGGTCATCCCTGCTTCCTGGAATGCCGCCTTCCGGAAATGGCATGAACCGCACGTCCCGCAAGCCCGTTCCTCGTTCCGGTAACAGGACCAGGTATGCTCGTACGGGACGTTCAGGTCCCGGCCGATCTTCAGGATATCGGTCTTGGTCAGGCCGACAAACGGCGTTATGAGATCGATATGAGTCCCGTCCCGGGTCCCAAGTTCGATGACTTTCCGGAATGCATCGATGAACTGGGGGCGGCAGTCCGGGTAGCCTGAGTAATCGAGCGCCTGAACTCCGATAAATATCGCATCCGCACCCCGTGATTCCGCAAAACTCGTTGCAATCGCAAGGAGGTTTGCATTCCGGAAGGGGACGTAGGTGTTTGGGAGACTGGCTCGGGCAGGATCGAATACTTCGACGGCGATCTTTGCATCGGTCAGGCTGCTTGCCCCGAACTTTGCCAGGTAATCGAGAGAGATCTCGACAAACTCTTTTGCGCCAAGAAGGGATGCTATCTTCTTTGCGCTCGCAAGTTCCTTTCGTTCGGTCCGCTGCCCGTAGTTCACATGCAGGGCATAAATCCCGTACCCTTTACTCTTTGCGAGGTATGCGAGAGTTGTCGAGTCCATCCCCCCCGAGAGCAGGCAGACTGCATTCTTCGTTCCTGTTGTTCCCTTTTGTCCTTCGGTCATAGGTTCACTCCGTTATTTCAATCCTATAATTTTATGCAGTTGCAGCTGGAACCGGGCCGGAAGTGCATGGTCCACCACGTAATCCGCGAGGGCCTTGTAATCCGATCCCTCAACCGGCGAGATAAAAATATCAGCCGCAATCCGGTGCTTCCCGATCACTTCCTCCGCGTACACGCAATCCACGATATCCTGGACCACGAACTTCACACTGTCGTTGGGAGTGAGGTACTGGAGAAGCGAAATGTCGCTACTCTCACCGGAGAGTGGGCACTTCACATCCATGCAGATTGATGCGTATGGCTGAAGGTCCTGGAAACCGATGGTTCCGTTTGTCTCGATCTCCACCGATTTTCCCAGCCTGTGCAGGGACTGGAGGAGCGGGAGGAGTTCCTCTTTCTGGAGGAGTGGTTCTCCCCCGGTAATGCAGATGTGGGGATAATTCATCCGCCAGATGGTCTCGATGACCTGGTCCCGGCTTCTCTCGACCCCCGCATCCTTTGACCGTGCATATTCCGTATCGCACCAGTGACAGGCAAGGTTGCAGCCCGCAAGCCGGAGGAACACGCAGGGTATCCCCTGCTTTCTGCCCTCCCCCTGGATACTCCGGAAGATCTCAACAACCCGCATATCCCGCTCCTGAATTCAGATATACTCAGATCCACCTGACACCTAATCGTTATTCCTAAAATCGAATCCGGTAAACCGGAACCGTATCCGGTTACTCCTCTCCAAGTTCCGCGTAGCAGCCCGGGGATTCCCAGACCCGGATCTTCCGGACCGATGCTGTAACGCCCTCCTTCCTGCACTGGTCATCCAGGCTGTCGCGTATGAGAACAGCGAGAAGTTCGCTTGTCGGATCCCCGGGAGTCGTGACCACGTGCTGGAACTTTGCAATGCAGGCAGCCATCGGGTCTGCCTCGTTCAGAATAACCTGGTGATCATAACGGTAGATGACTTCTTTTATGGTATTGTAGTCAAGAAGAATCTGCGTTGTTGTATCGGGAGTACCATTGATCCAGACCTCGACCTTCCAGCGGTGCCCGTGAAGGTTCGCGCATTTTCCCTTATAGTGGAGCAGGCGGTGGCTCGCATCGAACTGCACCTCTTTGTAGATTCCGGATCGCATCATACAAGGTTCGCAGCTGCCTATAATATTATTATGCGATGTAACCAATGAATAGTCACGCGCTGAGGAGAGGCACAATTTATAAATCCGTGCCATGCGTTAGTTAATCTCTCAGCGTAGAGTATCTACAAATCAAAAAAACAATTTAACGAGGGCATTTAATGGGACAGGGAAAATTTGCAGCCAGAAAGCTCACGCGGGACTCGAAAAAGTTCCGGTGGAGCGATCCGACGTACGCACGCCGGGCTGCCCAGCTCAAGCTGAAGTCAGACCCCCTTGAGGGTGCGCCCCAGGCGCGAGGTATCGTCCTTGAAAAGATCGGTGTCGAAGCCAAGCAGCCGAACTCCGCAATCCGGAAATGCGTCCGTGTGCAGCTGATCAAAAACGGCCGCCAGGTCTCCGCTTTCGCAGTCGGAGACGGCGCCATCAACTTCATCGATGAACACGATGAGGTCGAGATCGAAGGTATCGGCGGCCGTCTCGGCCGGTCCATGGGAGATATCCCGGGAGTCCGGTACGTGGTCACCAAGGTGAATAACGTCTGCCTCCATGAAATGGTAATCGGCAGGAAGGAGAAGCCGCGCAGGTGAGCATGATGGCCGAAGGCGAAGTAAAGCACCTCCTCTTCAACCAGTGGGATGTCGGGGAGGTCCAGATCGCAGACCCGGCACTTGTCCGGTACGTGAACCTCAGCTCGATGATCGTTCCCCACAGCGGCGGGAAATACACCCGGCAGGAGTTCAACAAAGGCAACATGCTCATTGTCGAGCGCCTGATCAACCGGCTCATGCAGACCGAGGTCAACACCGGCTGCAAACAGCGCACCCTCCGTATTGTCCGCGATGCATTCAATATCATCCACCAGAAGACCAAGAAGAACCCGGTCCAGGTACTTATCGAGGCAATCGCAAATGCGGGTCCCCGCGAAGAGACCGTCCGGTTGAAATATGGTGGTATCAACGTCCCGAAGTCCGTGGACACGGCACCTCTCCGGAGAGTCAATACTGCAATCATGCTCCTTGCCGAGGGTACCTGGAAGGCAAGCCACAAGAACAAGAAGCCGGCGGCTGCCTGCCTGGCTGACGAGATCATCGCTGCAGCAAAGGGCGACATCAAGTGTTACTCGGTGGGCAAGAAGGAAGAACGCGAGCGTATCGCGAAATCCGCCCGTTAATACTTTTTTGAGGTTATTTCATGTCACGCGGCAAGAAGACAGTAGAGCGCGTCGTAGAGCTGATGCGCGATCCGGTCCACATCCGGAACATCGGTATCGTGGCCCATATTGACCACGGGAAGACTACCCTTTCCGATAACCTCCTTGCAGGTGCAGGGATCATCAGCGAGGAACTCGCAGGAAAGCAGCTCTTCATGGACTCAGATGCGGAAGAGCAGGCACGTGGCATCACCATCGATGCATCGAACGTTTCGATGGTCCACGAGTACGAGGGCCAGGACTTCCTCATCAACATGATCGATACCCCGGGCCACGTCGATTTCGGTGGCGACGTCACCCGTGCAATGCGTGCGGTTGACGGCGCCGTCGTCCTTGTCGATGCAGTTGAGGGAACGATGCCCCAGACCGAGACCGTGCTCCGGCAGGCACTCAAGGAACAGGTCCGGCCTGTCCTCTTCATTAACAAGGTCGACCGGCTCATCAACGAGCTGAAAGTCGACGAGATGGAGATGCAGATACGGCTCGGGAAGGTCATCGACAAGGTGAACAAGCTCATCAAGGGCATGAACGAGCAGGCCTACAACAACGGCTGGAAACTCGATGCATCCCAGGGAACGGTCGCATTCGGCTCGGCTCTGTACAACTGGGCGATCTCCGTTCCGTTCATGAAGAAGAGCGGAATCTCGTTCAAGGAAGTGTACGAGAAATGCCGCGAGGGCGACATGAAGCACCTTGCAAAGAAGAGTCCGCTCTCGGAAGTTGTCCTTGATATGGTTGTCCGCACCCTCCCGAACCCGGTTGATGCCCAGAAACGGCGTGTCAACGTCATCTGGCACGGGGACAAGGAGACAAAAGAAGGAAAGGCCATGCTCGGCTGCGACCCGAACGGTCCTGCAACCATGATGGTTACGGACATCTCGTTCGACCCGCATGCGGGAGAGGTCGCTACCGGTCGTCTCTTCTCCGGGACCCTCAAACGCGGCGACACCCTGTATGTGATGGGTTCCGCAAAGCGCGAGAACCGTCTCCAGCAGGTTGGGATCTTCATGGGACCGAAGCGTGTTGAGGTCGAAGAGATTGTCGCAGGAAACATCGCGGCAGTCACTGGCCTCAAGGATGCAATCGTAGGTTCGACGGTTACTTCCCTCATGGATATGACTCCCTTCGAGTCCCTCAAGCACTACTCGGAACCGGTCATGACCGTTGCAGTAGAAGCAAAGAATATGAAGGACCTTCCGAAACTTGTCGAAGTCCTCCGCCAGGTCGCAAAGGAAGATCCGACCCTCTCTGTCTCGATCAACGAAGAGACCGGTGAACACCTCATTGCAGGTATGGGAGAGCTCCACCTTGAGATCGTCACCGGGCGTATCAAGCGTGACAAGGGTGTCGAGATCGTTACCTCCGAGCCTATCGTTGTCTACCGTGAAACTGCTACCGATGCGGTTCAGAATGTTGAAGGGAAATCCCCGAACCGGCACAACCGGTTCTACTTTGACCTTGAACCCCTTCCCGATAACATCGTAGCCATGATCAAGAACGGCGAGGTTTCGATGAACCAGTCGGCTCTCGAACGCCGTGATGTTCTCTTGAAGGCCGGGATGGATAAGGACGAAGCAAAGAACGTCAAGGATATCCAGGGCACGAGCATGCTCATCGATATGACCAAGGGTATCCAGTACCTGAATGAGACGATGGAACTGATCCTCGAAGGTATCCATGAAGCTCTCGCAGGAGGTCCTCTTGCCGATGAGCCGGTCCAGAACCTCAAGATGCGGCTCGTCGATGTGAAGCTCCACGAAGATGCAATCCACCGTGGCCCTGCACAGGTCATCCCCGCGGTCCGCGGCGCAATCAAGGGCGGGATCCTCCTTGCGAATGATTCGCTCTTAGAGCCGATCCAGAAGATCCAGATCACGGTCCCGACCGACCAGATGGGGAACGCAACGTCCCAGATCCAGGGACGGCGCGGCCAGGTCCTGGATATCTCCAGTGAAGGCGACTCAATCACGGTTGTCGGAAAGGCCCCGGTCGCAGAGCTCTTCGGGTTTGCAGGAGACATCCGGTCTGCAACTGAAGGCCGTGCCATGTGGAGCACAGAATTCGTGGGATTCGAGATCGTCCCGAACAACATGGTGAAAGACACCGTTGTTGCAATCCGGAAGCGCAAGGGGCTCAAGGAACAGATGCCGACCCCGAGCGACTACCTGTCAGTATAATTTCCCTCCAGTATCCCCTCGTTTTCTTTTTTGTTCTTTGAACAATCCGTCGTTTCCGGTCAGGGTTTTTTTGGGCTCTCCAGGGCAGCACCGGGATTCTGCCGGGGTTTGCTCTCTGCCTCTGCGGACTCCTGATGGTCGTGCACCCGTATTCGTCTTTCTGGTTGCCGTATGAATGGCAGAGACACAGGTAGTTTGCCCGGGTCCGGAAAAAGAGAAGCGGTAACCCCGAACAATATCCGGTTCGGACAGCCTTTTATGAAACGGCCATGGGTTACTACAGGATCGGAAAAGATGTGTTTCTGTGAGGTATTCAGAGTCGGGTTTTTCTGAATCCGTTTACCGGTTGGATTTGCGGAATGTTCCCCGGGGTGCATGGATAACGAACCGTGCCCCGGTACCTTGCGTCCCGTTTTCGATGATCGTAAGACCTGTTATCGCGAGAATTTCCCGGGAAAGGAAAAGTCCGAAACCGGTGTTCTTGTAATATTCCCGTAGAAATATCCGCTCCTTTGCATCTCCCGGAATACCAGCCCCGTTGTCTTCGTAAACGATATCGTACCCGGAGTCCGTTTCCTCACCGGTCATACGGATCGCGGTGACATGATCGCCGTGGCGGAGGGAATTCTCAAAGAGGTTATAGAAGACTTTCTCCAGCAGGGGATCGGCATAAATTTCGAGACCCTCAAGATCGCAGGTAACACTGATCCCGTTCATATCCAGGGTGGCCCGTGAGAGAGTACTTGTTTCTGCTACATGGAACCATTGGGGAGAATGTATCCCGATATTCTGGTAATCCCGCGTGAACAGGATCTGGGTACGGATGGTTTCTGCTGCCTGCTCCTCTTTTGCGATGTACGTGAGGATCTCGGGGTCAGATATTTTCTGGCGGGAGAGCTGGATGTATCCGAGGAGCCCGGTCATCTGGTTCAGGATGTCGTGACGGGTAACGTTGTTTAAGAGATTGAGCCTTCTGTTTGCCTGCTGGAGGGCCTCTTCCGCTTTCTTGTTTTTCGAGATGTCCACAACAGAACAGATAATGACTGCCCCGGGCTCCTCTGCAAGAGTTGCAGAGAGGAGTGCCCACGCAAACCCGCCGTCTTTTCGCTGGAAACAACCCTCAAAATCGCTGACCTGTTTTTTGCCCCACAATTCCTCCAGGAACGCGGTCCGCTCGGTACTGCCCGGGAAGATATCCCCGAGAGTCTTTTCCTGGAGTTCCCGGGGATCGTATCCCAGGAGACGTGCGAATTTCTGATTGACTTCGGTGATCGCAAAAGAGTCCGGATCGAAACTGAATACCCCTGCCTGCGATTTGTGGTATACCTGGTGGCGCATCTCCTTCTCATGGCGGTTTTCCTGGGCATAGGCGCAGATAACGACCCCTATCGAGACAAAGATGTAGAACCAGATGGTTCCATCTGTCAGGAGATTCGGATCGAATTCTTCGTACGCGTAAACTACGGTGAGATAGATCCATCCCAGGAGAACGGTGAGATAAATGCCGAGATGGGGACGCGTGTAGGCGATCAGGACAACCGGGATAAGGTAGACATACTCAAATGTATCGTACAGGCCGTTCAGGACACTGAACACGGAGATGGCTATCGCTGCGACGATGCTTACAATAATTACGACGTCAAGTACGAGACTTTTGTCTCTCCAGGTTGCAGGAATCATCTGTCGGGGTCCGTGAGATTATGTGCAGGGTTATCAGAGAACAACGGCTTTCAGGATCTTTACCGGTGTGAGCGGCCGGTCCGAAGCATCGGTTTTTACTTTTGCGATGGTGTCGACAATCTCCATCCCTTCGATCACATGGCCGAATACGGGGTGACGGTCGTCAAGGAAATTGTTGTTCACAAGGTTGATGAAGAACTGGCTTCCCCCGGTGTTGGGACCGGCGTTTGCCATCGAAAGGGTACCCCGGTTGTTCCGGTTCCCTGGCGTGAACTCATCCTTGATCGCGTACCCGGGTCCCCCTCTGCCGGTACCGGTCGGATCGCCGCCCTGGATCATGAACCCGTCGATGATCCGGTGGAAGATAACCCCATCATAGTAGCCTTTCTTTGCGAGGGTCTCGAAGTTCCCTGCGGTTATCGGCATATCCGGAGCAAGCTCGATGGTAATATTCCCCATGGTGGTTTCGAGCCGTACGCGGTTTCCGTTAACTTCGGTCATATCATAACGTAAGGAATAGTTGGGAATAAGGGTTCCTTCTCAGGAAACCTGGTTTATATACCCGGGGGAAAGAGCAAATATTTATAAGGCAGGTGCCGTTACCGGAACGTCCCCCTCCTTCCGGGTCACCGCCCGCTCCGAACACTATCCTTGTCATCATCTCCCCCGGAGCAGCAGGTGCGGCGCGGTTCATTTGCCGGAACCGGGAACCTTTCCGGGAGAATCCGGTGCTGAACAGGGACGACGGGGAATACTTCGGGATCCGCGTTGTTTTGGCAATTTCCCCCGACCTCGCAAAAGGGGGTCAGCTGAATCCATTTCCCCGAGAGACCCCGCAGTGGCAATCCCGTGAGGAAAATAACATCAGATATTTAATCCCTGATAACCGCAACTGGTCAAGCAGTATGGCTGCCGGCGATGAGACCCGAACTACCCTTTTCTATGCGCTTATTGCGCTTCTGACCCTATTTGCCCTCTCGGCACTATTTGTCGTACTCCATGAATTCACGCACAGCACCGTTGCATATTTCCTCGGCCACATGCAGAGTCCCCTGGATATCGTCTGGGGGAACCCGCTCACCCTCGAAGGCTGGGACGAAGGGGTCTCGTATTCCGCCATCTTCTCTGTGGGTCAGGGAACCGATGCAGCAATCATCGCGGTAAGCCCGCTTGTTCTTCAGATCCTTGTTGTTATCGGGGGGACTGTATTTCCTTCGCACCGATGCTATGCTCCGGAGAAAGTGGGCCTTTCCTATCGTGTTCTGGCTCGTGATCGTCAATTTCATGGAACTCGTTTCCTATATGCCGGTACGGGCGTTCTCCCTTCACGGGGATATCGGGAACATCAACCATGGACTTGGACTGAATCCCTGGCTGCCTTTTCTCGTAGGGACCGCGTGTATCCTTGCAGGCCAGTATTATCTGTACCGGTACACTCTTCCCCGGATGAACATGGCGGTTGCAGGAAGTTCCCGCCAGGTACGGTACGTGATCCTTCTCTTTTCGGCATTCTTCCTCTTCATTTTCCGGAGCAGCAGCCATTCCGCTCTCAGTTTTTCTCCCTCTCTGGAATGGGCGACAGGCCTCTTCGGCTATGCGGCATTCATCGTGATCATCTGTTCCTGCCGGCCGCGTATGAGATGGGTCGTTGAGGCCGAGAAAAAGGTTGCCGGAATGATGGACCGGGCAAAGTAAGCCAAGGGTTCTGCTGTCGGGGATGCCAGGCAACCAGCACCCGCTTCCGGCACTGGTTCCCCGGACATCCTGACAACGCCTCCAGAAGCGTCATGGATTTCTCGTGATTTCCCAGGATAAGAAAAATGAGAGAAAATCCGGTCCGTAATTATTTCTGCACCGTCATTGCCCGGGATTCCAGATACTTTTCTTCCCCGGCTTCCGCTGTTTCTTCCCACGCCCTGACTGTTTCGTTCCAGAACGCAAACCTGGGATTGTACACTATCCCGGTCACGCCGGCATTCAACCCGGCAACCGTGTTCCCTCCGGTGAACGAGCCGTTCAGGTGTTCCTCGATGCCGGTATAAACAACCCGGTCCACCCGTTTTACTGCTGACGCAAGCACAAACCCCGGGCCTGACGGGGACTGATCTCTATCCGTACCAATGATGTACCGTCCGGCCGTTGTATCCGCTGCATCAAACGCACCCATGTTGGAGTACCCGGCACAGGTGAAGATTACATCCGTCCCGTTGCGGTACATCCCTTCGGCAATACGGCCTGCCTCGTCCGGGTCAGTGAATCCATCCGTCGAGTATTGCCGGACCCAGGCATGATCCACCGTGATCGAAGAGTTGACGGAACGTGCACCGTCAGTGTACCCCTGGAGGAATGCGTTGAGCACATCCGATTGCATCCCGGGAATAATCCCGACCCTCCCGGTCTTCGAGGCCGAGGCTGCCAGGACACCCGCCAGATAACTGTCCCCGTAGGACGTGATCCCGTACGCTTTCAGGTTATCAGACCCGATCCCCGACTGGTCGATGGCAAGGAACTGAATATCCGGGTACTGTTTTGCGAGATCCCTGGTGAAATTTGCATACTGGAACCCGACCGTTATGATGAGACCGGGCCGCTCCGATCCGGCAGTGCTGTTGAGAATCGCCGGAAGAGTCTCATAATCGCGCGGCACGAACTCCCGTATTGCAATTGACCGGTCCTTTTGTGCCGCTGCGAGACCCTGGTATGCGGCGTCGGTATACGAGAGGTCGCCTTTCTCTGACCCGTATACGATATACACGGCAGGAGTCGCAGGTTGGCGTGGTATTACCCCGGCTGCAACAATCGCTGCAAGAATAATGACAGCTGCAAGACCGGCGCTAAAAATAAGATGTTTTTTCTCCATGGAAATTTTCCGGGAGGGATGAGGGAATTTTATCCTCGCAGGTTGACCGAGCCGGGTTCCATGTACCGTCCTGCGCCGAGCATCCAGGTGCCGTCGACATCCGTCACGTAACTGATCTTGAGGTCCGTTGTGTTGGTCGAAGGATTCACCGCGTAGTAATCAACCATCCCGTTTCCTGTACGGGCGCCATTGAGAATAGCCTGGATATGGTGGGTTCCCATGGCATCGGTTGCATTGAACAGGTTGACGCCTATCTGGTCGGGGCGGTGAGGCCACGCGAGCACCGTCCCGTTGTAATCGTCGGCAAAGATGGAGAGATCACCTTTAACAAACGAACCGTTCGGGTTATTGAATTCTGCAAGTGCCTTCTCTTTCCCGTTGGCTTTTACATAGGCTTTTGCATCTGCGACAAACTGCCGGAGTTCCTGGTCGATAAGCAGGTCTTCGCGGGTATAGATGCCGGCACCGATCCAGTACGTGTCATCGACCGGACGCACGTAACTCATCTTGTATTTCACGGTGAAATTTTCCGATGGGTCCGGGTATTGGTACAGGAGATATCCTCCGCCGTTCTTTGCCAGTTCTATCTCGGTCCGGGTGTAATTTCTGCCGGAGTTGTCCTGCAGGTTATAGAAACTGGTGCCGACCAGCTGCGGCTGGTACAGCAGGGCAAGGGCATGGCCGGAATAGTCAAGCGCGTAGATATAAACGTCGCCGACGACAAACGGGCCGGATCTGTTGGAGAATGCAGAGAGTGCGGCGGCCTTTCCATTCTTCTGGGCGTAGGCCGCGGCAGTATCCACAAAGTCCTTGATCTCCCGGGATGTCGAAGGTTCTTTTGACGAGGAGGCAACGGCGGGTTCAACGGGCCCCGTGTATATCCCGGAACCAAGCCACCAGTCCTCGTCTACCTTCAGTCCATATCCCAGTTTTGTTTCAAGGGTCCGGTTGTGGGCAGGATTGATATAGACAAAAGGGTAAAAGCCGCTCCCGTTCCTGACTACGTTACTCATCTCTGTAACAAAAATGCCATTTGCGCCTTCACGTTTTTTCCCGACAGATTCCCGGTTGATCGGATGGGCGAGGGTTGTACCGTTGAAATCATAGGCATAGATGTAGAGTTCGCCCCGGACAAACGAACCATTCGGGTTGTTGAATTCTGCAAGGGCGTTCTCTTTGCCATGGGCTTTTACGTAGGCGACCGCGTCATTGACAAACGCGACCAGTGTTTCATTGGTTGTTACATTGGATGCGGCAGTCTTTTCCGGATTTACCGGAACCGTTGTGGATGAGGATTGGGTGCATCCGGAAGCGATGAACAGCAGTGAGAGAACGACAATGAGAGATAAGGGAGCGAATCCCGGCTTCATGGTTACGTATGGTTTGTGATTGCTATTAAACCGGGCATGGTTATTATTTTTCACGAGAGGGGGTTGAAAGTCCCGGGGAAAAAATTACCAGATGACCGGCCGGTCGCTGGTATTCCGGTACAGGGTATCGCCCGGCCGGATCTCCGGAAACGCCTCATAGAACTCCGGGATATTGAAGACAACCCCGTTCACCCGGTACTCGCCGGGAGAATGCGGGTCGGTGTAGACCTGGTTGCGGAGAGCCTCGTCCCGGATATTCTGCCGCCATATCCGTGCCGCAGAGTAGAATAACTCGCGGTCCTTCGTTGTATTGGCCGCAGAAACCTGCTGCGACTGGTTTTCCGTATTCTTCCAGGCATGGTAAGCAAGCGTCAGTCCGCCGAAATCCGCAATATTCTCCCCAAGCGTAAGGTTCCCGTTGACCGTGACCCCGGGCAGGATCTCGTATGCATTATACTGTCTGATAAGGATGCTGGTCCGGTTAGTGAACCCCGCTGCATCGTCTGCGGTCCACCAGTCCCGGAGGTTTCCATCCTTGTCGAACTGCCTGCCCATGTTGTCAAAACCGTGGGTCATTTCGTGACCGATAACAAAGCCGAGGCCCCCGTAATTGACAGCGGCATCCGCATCCGGATCAAAGAACGGGAACTGGAGGATGGCTGCAGGAAATACTATCTCGTTCATGGTCGGGTCGTAATAGGCGTTGACCGTCTGGGGAGACATGTACCATGCACTCCGGTCAACCGGGCCGCCGATACTCTCAAGGCCGGAGGGGCCGTGGATCAGGTTGTATGCGGCAACGGCCCGGACATTGCCGAGATAGGAATCCGTAAGGTTCAGGCCGGAATAATCCTGCCACGTGTCGGGATATGCGATCTTCTGGCCCATGGCCGCGAGTTTTTCCCGGGCCGCGTTTTTCGTGGTATTGCTCATCCAGGTCAGGTTTGCGATCCGCTGGTCGAAGGTCGCCCGGAGATTCCGGAACATATCCGTGACCATACTCCGGGTGCGGGGATCGACATATTCCGCAACGTATGCCTGGCCAACGGGATCGCCCAGGTAACCGTTCTCGGTATCCACGACCCGTTTCCATCTCGGCTGCATCTCCTCGATTCCGTTGAGCGTTGTGCTGTAGAATGCGAAATGCTCTCCCTCAAAGGACGCGTTCAGGTACGGGGAGGCATCGTCGATAAGGCGGTAACTCAGGTAGATCTTCCAATCTTCGAGAGGGGCCGTCTGGAGCTGGGTATTGAGTTCTTTCACGAACGATGGCTGCCAGACATCCACCCGGTTCACCGGTCCGGATCCGGGGAGGGTAAAGAGCCTCTCCCACCCGATGGCCGGGTATTGCTCATTGAGCTGTGCAGGTGTGTACAGGTTTGTGGTCTTCTCCGGATCCTGGTTCTCCTCCGAAGTGAAGTGGGAGAGGGCGAAGTTCTTCTCCAACGCGTAGATGGCTTCCGCATCGGCAGCTGCCTGCGTTGCGTTTTCTCCCGCAAGTCCGAGTACCCGGGTTACATGGCGTTTGTACTCCTGCTGGATCGAGAGACTCGTATTATCGGTTCTCAGGTAGTAATCCCGGTCCGGAAGACCGATTCCTCCCTGACCGAATCCTGCTATCATTTCGCTGCTGTTCCGGGGGTTCACTTCTGCGGAATAGGAATACAGGATCCCCGATCCGTTCCGCAGGAGCAGGATTGTGGCATTGGTCAGGTCGGCACGGGAGCGGATCGCATTGATCATCTCAAGATCCCCGGAGAGGCTGGTAAGGCCGTCCCGCTCAATCGTGGCATTATCCATTCCCGTCCGGTAGAACTGCCCGATGAGCGTGATGTTCCGGTCTGCTGTTCCCGGGGAGGCTGTGGATGCATTCATGAGAAGGGCATGAAGATCGGCATTGACCGTGTCCTGGAGTACATCGAACGACCCCCACCGTTTTTTATCAGAGGGGATCGGGTTTTCCCGGAGCCATGCATCATTCACGTAAGAATAAAAGTCGTCACCCGGCCGGATGGACTCATTGATGACGAACGTGTGGGTCCCGGGCGGTGTTGTCGTTACCGGCGTGGCGTTGCCGGAGCCGGACAGTGAGGAGCAGCCTGCCGACACGAGACAGAGCAGGACGAAAAGGAACGGGAGAATGTGTTTCACGATCCTACCGGTCGTCTTTGCTGGGAAAAATGATTCCGGAATGATCCGGTATCCGGGCCGGACGAGAACCGGAGTTTATTTCAGGTGCCGGATATCAGTTCCTGTATGGCGCCGGGCTCGCATGACGGGAGTATGGATATCCGGATCCAGATAGTTATCGGTTTTTTCGTTCTCGTCCTCATCATCCTGCTGCCCCTCTGGATTTTCCCGTCGGCATTCCCGGGCGCGATGCCGGCTTCTGGCGGGGATAACTTCGTCAAGGTCAGGATCCTTGCCGTGAACGATTTCCACGGACAACTACCCTCCGGAAAAAGCCTGAATCATACTCCGGTGGGCAGTTCCCCGGTCCTTGCCTCCTACCTGCGATCCGAGATGGCCCGTGACGATGTATCCGCAACCGTCCTTGCACTTCCCGGCGATCTCGTCGGGGCTTCTCCTCCCGATTCGGGACTCCTCCTGGATGAACCGGCCATCCTCACCTTCAACACCTTTGCGGATACCTGCTGTCCTGCTACCAGCATGTCGTGTGACAAAAAATGCACTGTACTGGCGACGTTCGGCAACCATGAGTTTGACAAAGGGGTACCTGAACTCCTGCGGAAACTCTCGGGGGGAAACGGTTCGACCACCATCCCCCATCTTATCGATCCGTACCCGGGTTCCCGGACCACCTACGTATGTTCGAACGTTGTCTGGACAATAAATGCGACCCCGGTCGCCCAGCCCTATGTTATCCGTGAGGTAGATGGAATCCCCATCGCGTTCATCGGTGCCGATACGGTGCTGACAACAGGCCTCGAAATGCCGGCTAATATCGAAGGAGTTTCATTCCTCAATGAGACGGAATCCATCAACCGGTACGTGAAGGAAGTTCAGCGTACCGGGGTCCACGCCATTGTTGTTCTTCTGCATGAAGGGGGGAACCAGGATGCCTACGAAGGATTTACCCGGACCGGAACGAATGTCACCGGAAGGATTACCGGAATCGTGGCGGGTCTCGATCCGGATGTTGATGTCATCCTTTCTGGCCACACCCACAATTTCACGAATGCATACCTGAATAATTCCGGCGGGAAACCGGTGCTTGTCACGCAGGCGTACAGTTACAGCGTTGCCTTCTCGGAAACCGAACTTACTCTTGACCCGACGAGCCGGGAGATCACGAACAAGACTGCACGGATTGTCACGACCCGGGCCGACCGGCCGCCGGGAACGGAGCCGGATCCCGCTGCAGCTGCTATCCTCGCTGACGCTGACAAAACTGTTGCTCCCTTGACCGGGCGGCTCATCGCGACAGCATCAATGGATATCACGAGAAATCAGAATGCGGCGGGAGAGTGTGCACTCGGCGATCTTGTTGCCGACGGCCAGCGTGCTGCAATGGGGGCTGATGTGGGTTTTATCACAACGGGATCCCTGCGTGCCGACATAGCGAAAGGAAATGTCACGTGGGGCGATCTGTATGCGGTGCAACCATTCTACGGGACCGTGCTCTCCATGACGCTCACCGGGAACCAGATCCGGGAGGTTCTCGAACAGCAATGGGGATCCCCGATGCCGCCCCATAACCTCGCGGTCTCCGGGCTCTCGTATTCCTGGGATCCGGACAAACCGGTGGGAAGCAGGGTTTCCGATATCCGGGTCGGCGGCGTACCGCTTGAACCCGATAAAAATTATACCGCAGCGATGCCGGATTATCTCGCATCCGGGGGCGACAACTATTCTGTCTTTACTGAAGGGACGAATGTTGCCCGTGGTCCGACCGATATTGATGCGCTTGCAGCGTACATTGGCTCCCTGCCCCAGCCGGTAAACGGTACACTGGATACAAGGATTATTGTCCGGTAAGGCCCCGGACAGAACGGGTGTCCTGCGTGACGATGGTGCAGCGGCGGTATAGCGGGACGATCATAACCGCCAGGTTCACCCGGCCGGATCAGCCCGTACGCAAGGCGACATTCGTCCGGATCCTCTCCTGATTTTTCTTTGCGGAATCCTTGACGGGAATGGATGACTGAGCCGGGACGTTACTGTCCCAGAAATCCTTCCGGAACAAGGCTCGTTGCAAGCATCACCATACTGATATCCCGGTGTTCCATCCAGGTGACGGACATCCGGTTTTCCCTGGCTGTCCAGAACGTTTCGATGGTATCTTTCATAGGGAAGTATTCCCTGAGTGCCTCGGCGCAGGAAATAAGTGAACCAGCCCGGCCGGAGAGGTGCGGGTTGTTCAGGATTACGGACGGAAGTCTTCGTGTCCCGGCGAGACCGATTGACAGGCCGAGTTCCCGGAACGCAAGACGGTACCGGGCCGGGTGGTCCAGGGAGCCGGTCCCGGGAAAGGACTCCAGCCCGGAGAGCGCGGCATCCATGACCCGTTCGAGCAGGTCCGGACCAACCGGCCCATCCGGGCCTGCCAGCCGTGCAATCCGCGACGCATCGGACAGAAGGCCTCCGATGCCGAGAGGATCGGGGGTCTCAAGCGGCAGGTCACGATTGATCTCTGCCATCTCTTCAATCTCCTGCACAAGGACCGGCTGCATATACCCGGAGTCTGATTCTGCGGCCAGCTGGAGTTCCCGGTACGTGATGAGCCCGTCGAGCGGATCGTGCTGGCCCAGGGATGGGACCAGGGGACGTGTAAGATCGATGCTCATCTTCCAGTACATCCGTTTCCGGGCACTGTGCGGCGGGAGGTACGTGAACCGGGAATGCGCAGTCCGGGCAAGTTCGATGGCCCATCTCCCGAAAACCGGGTTTCCGGTGACGCTTCCCGCAATATGGAGGGCATGCATCCATTTTGTCAGGTAGTGGAAATACTGGCCGTCCCGGTCCCATTCCTGCTGTTCGTTATACGGTTCGGCTGCACTGCGTTCGGGAAGGGGTTTTCCGATCCGCAGTCCCCCGGCAGTCGGGTGTTGTTCGCCCTCTTCAGAAGAAAGGCCACTGATCCAGCCTGCCCGGAGGTCATCGTCCCGGTGCCTGCCCAGCGTATGGTGCACCTGGTTCACGAGGCGGAGGGCCAGTTCCCGGTAGTCCGTTCTCCCGGTCCCTCTGAAAAGCCCCAGATACGTGCAGACGGCAAATGCATCGGTCCAGAGATACCGGTGGGGATGATCTGAAGCCGGTTCCAGCCCGGTTTCCTGTGCAAAATCCTGCATCAATTCGCAAGCCAGTTTCCGGTTCCCGGTGCGGGGCATTCCGTCAGTTCCGGGGTTCATGGGATCCCTCCCAGTTCTTCCAGGACCTCCCGGTCGTCCAGATCGTACCACTCCCGGTACGCCTCTGCCACCGCAAAGGTCCGGCCCGACCTGATATTCAGGCAGACCACGAGGTCTGCCTGACGGGAAACGAGTGCCGCTGATGAAGCTGATGCGGTGGGAACTGCGACAACAATGCGGGACGGGTTCCGGCTGCGGATACTCTGTATCGCCGCAAGCATCGTGAATCCCGAAGCAAGGCCATCGTCGGTAAGAATGACGGTTTTTCCCTCCATCGGCGGAACCGCTCGCCCTCCGCAGAAACGGGCAATCCGTTCAGTGACATTGCGCCGGGCGGCAGCTGTTGCTTCTGCTACATCCGCGTCGGAAAGCCCGAGTGCGACACGCAGCGGCTCATTGATCAGGATCTTCCCCTCCCATGTAACGGCCCCGAATCCGGATTCCGTGGTACCGGGGATCCTGATTTTCCGTACAATCGCCAGGGACAGGGAGGCACCAAGTGCCCGTGCAAGTTCTGCACCGACCGGAACACCCCCTGACGGGATCGCAAGAACGAGCGGGTCGGAAATTCCCCGGAGAGTTTTAATAAACGCGCCCAGCTGACGTCCCGCTTCGTGACGGTTCTCAAAGACAAATCTCTGTTCCCGTAGCCGGGGATTGTCAACAATCTCTCCCATACGCAATTTCTCCGGTTACCGGACTCCCGGGTTACGGGCACCTGCATAGCACAAACCGGGTAACGATACCCCCGTGCGTCCTGTGAAGGGCCCTGCCGGAAATTCCTGTCTTTGCAGGGGAACGGCCGGGCGCCTGCGGATGCTGCCTTTTCAGCAGGTCTCTTCGCATAAGAATATCTCGTTTGTATCTGCTCCCCCGCAATGTTCTATGCAGCTCTTGCATTTTTCATATTCCGTAGTTGTTACGAGCATGCAGGAACCCCCGGTATTACTGCAGTACGCATACTGCCGGCACTTGTCGCCGAGTTGGTACATGGCCGTGCATACCTGCGGAGGGTTTGATCCGCACGCGAGATCGAGACCGTGACAGCTGGTGAACCCGCAGACGGACACTGCAGCCTGCGTCGGAATCGTTGTTGCATTGGTCGGGGCCCCGCCGCTCTGTGACTGGCTTGTACAGCCTGCGGTAAGCAGGGCGAGGAACAGGATTCCCGCGAGACAGAGAACGAAGGAGTATCGCATCGGACCTTCACCTTACCCAAGAGACAGATGCAGTCCGGGTATTTATGGGATGTTGCATATCACAGAATCTGAAACATTGCGGAAACACCAGCCTGCGGAGTTCCTGGATGCATATGGTTTTTCTTTCCGGATTCTCCGGTACTGAAAAGGTATGCGAACGCAATCCTTTTTGACCGGGAGCCGCAACGGGCCGTGACGGCAGGTATTCCGGAAGCAGGGAGGATGGAAGTCCGCAATCTCATGCGTGCACGCTTCACCCGGCTCGACAAGGTACTGTCCCCGGCGGCGGGCATCACCAAAAAGGATGTCCTCACCTTCTAGGTCCGGTCAACCCTGTTCCTCCTCCCGTTCCTGTACGGTCGACCGGATTGCAGAAACAAAACCGGCTGCCCGGGAAACACCGGCTCCTGTTGCGGGAGGGACACCTGCGCCGGCGGTCAAACAGATGCTGAGGAAGTATCATGAGAAACGTAATTTTATTGTCACGAACGAACCGGAGGGGACTACGGGTATGAGCGGGAACAGTTTTGTCCAGGAACATCACTCCCATAAACTTCACTATGATCTGCGGCTGGAGCGGGATGGCGTACTGAAGAGCTGGGTGGTACCAAAGGGAGTACCGGAGGCCCCTGGCGAGAAGCACCTTGCCGTGGCAGTCGAAGACCATCCGCTTGAATACGGGAGTTTTGAAGGGGAGATCCCGAAAGGAGAATACGGGGCCGGGACGGTTTTCCTGTGGGACAGCGGAACCTACGAAACGAAACAGTGGGACGAAAAAAAGATTGAAGTTGTGCTCCACGGCAGACGTCTGAACGGTTCGTACGTTCCCGTGAAGTTCGGGCGGGCAGGAAAGAACGACTGGCTGGTCTTCCGGACTGCGTGAGTCCGCCGTGCCGGAGAGGGCAGGTCACCGCTTCCTCTATCCTGGCAAACACGCCGCGATCTCTTTTGACCTGCGTGTACATATATATCTCTATATTGTAATGCGGCAAAATATTTACTGCCTCTCATGGATTCCAGTATAAGGAACCGGTTGCTATCCGGCAGACACTTCCTCCATATCACTGTTGCCGGACCCCGGGTTCTGAATACTGACATCCGGAGAGAATCCATGACCCCTTTATCTTCAGGAACCGTACTTGCAGCAAAAAACCCAGGTCAGGGCAATGTAAAATTACGCGGGGTATCCCGAAAGCCAATCCCCTCCCCTGAACTTTCCCGGCTGCCTGCAGAAACCGTGCGACCGGGAACCGATATACGGGTTCTTCTGGTTGATGACGAACCCGCTCTCCTTGATCTCGGAAAACTGTACCTTGAGAAGACCCGGGGTTTTTCCGTGAACACTGCTCCCTCCGGGTGGAATGCCCTGCGCCTTTTGCAGGAAACCCCGTTCGATGTTATAGTATCCGATTATCTCATGCCTGGCATGGACGGGATCTCGCTCCTTAAAGCGGTGCGGGAAACCTGGCCGAAAATCCCGTTCATTATCTTTACCGGGAAAGGGCGGGAAGAGATCGTCATAGAGGCGATCAACTGCGGCGCAGATTATTATATCCAGAAAGGCGGGGAACCCCGGTCCCAGTATATGGAACTCACCCACAAGATCCGGCGTGCCGTAGAACAGAGGCGGGCGGAATCCGAATTGCGGGAGGTAATAGAAATCCTGCAGGCACTTCTTTCGGCGTCGCCCAGCGGGATCGCCCTTGTCCGGAACCGGAAACTGCAGTGGATCAACGCTTCCATGCCCCGGCTCCTGGGATATAAACACCAGGACATGATTGGGATGCATCTCCGGGATCTCTATGAGACCGAAGAAGTGTATGAACGGACCGGGGAGCAGATTGTCCGGGACTTAAAAGAGAAGGGGAAAGCAACGGTTGTGACCCGGCTCCGTCACCGGGACGGTTTTGCGATCGACGGGGAAATCCACATAGCCCCGCTCGACCGGGGGAACCTCCATTTCGGGCACATGATTCTCTTAAGCGACATTTCCCGGAAGCTTGCCGTAGCACGGGAGATCCATAACCGGGCCGCATTCCCCCACCTTGAGCTGACTCCCGTTATCGAAACCACCCGGAACGGCCAGGTGACGTACTTCAACGATGCCGCAATTGACGTCCTGATAAAATACGGGAACGGCGAGACCCTGGACGCGTTCTTCCCTTCGGATATAACAGAGATCCTGTCCCGGATAAACGATCTTGATGTGCAATCATTTTACCGGAACGTGACTATCGGCGCAGCAACGTTCCGCGTCCATATAACCACGAACTCACAGTTCCAGATCGCACGGATATCTGCAGTGAAGACGAGTCAGGAGCCGGACCCTGCCCGATAATCTTAACCGCCCGTCGGGACAGAAATCGCTGTTGAGAGAATGTACATCCTCATTTCCCAAAACATGGTTCTTATCCCGGTAGCCGGTGCATCACGTTTCCTGAAAAAACGGTGGGCGCTTGCAGCAATCTTTTCCGGAACTCTCATCGGCATGTCGGTTTTCGAGATCGCAAAGCAGGCGATTGTTCCCGGTATATCCATCCAAGGATCCCATCTGGTAACGATCCTTTTCACCTCGGTCATCGCGGTTTTCATTGCATTTTTCCCCCTTCGCGCCATGCAGGCTGAACACCGGAAGGCCGCAGATGAACTGGAACGAAGGATATCTGCTGAAGATCGGCTGAGAAATTCCGAGGCCCAGTACCGGTCGTTCATCGACTCAACAGAGAATTCAATTTATACCGTGGATGCCGGAGGACTATACCTGATGATGAACCGGCAGCACATGACCCGGCTGGGACTTTCCGGGGGAATGTTCGAAGGCCACGCGTACCGGGAGTTTCACACGCCTGAGGAGACAACCCGCTTTATCAGTCTTGTGCGGCGGGTGGTTTCGGAAAATGCTCATCATTACGAGGAGTTCGATAAGAATGGAAGGACATTCCTGCGCCAGCTGAATCCGGTCAACGACCCCCGGACCGGGAGTGTTATTGCGGTCACAGTTGTCTCAGGCGATATCACGGAACAGAAACATTCGGAACGTGCGCTTCTGGAAGCGAACCGGAAGCTGAACCTGATGAGCGACATTACCCGGCATGATATCCTCAACCAGCTCCTCGTACTGAGCGGGTATCTGGATCTTATCCGGAACCCTGGCGGGAGTCCCCGGGAGGAGGAGTATCGTACCCGTTGCGATGACGCGATACGCACGATCAGGACCCAGATCTCCTTTACCCGCGACTACCAGGAGATTGGTGTCCATGCACCGGAATGGCAGAGTATTCCGGGAATTATTTTCCGGGTGCAACATGCGTTCCTTCCGGCAAATGGTACGGTCACCGCAGCCTGCAGCGAGCTGGAAGTGTATGCCGATCCTCTCCTTGAAAAAGTGTTTTACAACCTGATCGACAATGCGCTGAAATACGGCGGTAACCAGCTGACGGAGATCCGTATCTTCTCTGAGGAATCCGTGATGGGGCTCACGATTATCTGCGAGGATAATGGTTGCGGGATTTCCGATGAAGATAAACAGCGGTTGTTCGTCCGGGGGTTCGGGAAACACACCGGTCTTGGTCTTTTCCTCTCCCGCGAGATTCTCTCTATTACCGGAATAACCCTGCGTGAGACGGGAGCGCACGGCAAAGGGGCCAGGTTTGAGATAACGGTGCCGAAGGCCTCGTACCGGTTTACAGGAAAGGAACCCTAAAATGGATCCGTTTCCTGCATCCAACACAGGAACTGGTTTTCCTTTCCGGTTACGTCCGACCCGGGAATAATTTCCCGCGTCTGCCCGGAATATTTTCCGGACAGGACCCGGAGAAAGAGGATGCGGGCCTTGTTCCGGTCACGAGAGCCGGATTTACGTTAATTATAAATGCTGAATTCTCCAACGTCCTCTCTGATAACCATGGACTGGATAGCACTTGTTGCATTTGTTGCCGGAATCATTCTCCTGATCCTCGGAGGTTCCCTTGTCTTTGATCTCCCCGTCATTATTGGTTTCTTCCAGACGATCATGGGATTCCTGTGCATTCTTCTCGGGGCTGTCGCCGTATTCTTTGGCTGGAAACTGACAAAAAGTGTTTAATCCGGTCCCCCGGATTCTTTTTTAATTCCTGATCAGTTGGATAAGCCCGTAGACTCCGATCATGATTGCAACGAAATAGACCGTGATCGTGAGATAGAAGAGTTCTCCCTTGATGGGAGAGTCTGAACCCTGGACGACGATGGAAGATCCGATCACGATAGCTGCCGCGATGACCGCTATCGTCGCCCGCTGGGATGCCTGCTGGATGCTCGCGCTCAGGACCTTGAGATCGTTGGCCTCAACCTCGAGCTTGAAATTTCCCTTGCCGATAGTCTGGAGCGTCTGGTTCAGGGCTTTTGGGATCGTGATGACTCCTTCGGCGAGCTCCATGAGAGTGAGCGGGAGTTTTTTAACGGTGTCCGGAGAGAGGAGGCTTCCCTCCAGGATCTCTTCAAAGTGGGGGCTGACCCGCTCGTTGAAGTTGAACGAGGGATCGAGTTTTACCGCGACGTCGAAGATCATCCAGATGACCTTGAGGACCATCATCAGGGAACCGGGGACGACCACGTTGTATTTCTGCAGGATTTTTGGCAGGGAGTCCATCGCGCTCCCGACATTCAGCTGACCGAGTTCCGAGGTCTTGTATTCCCGGAGGGCGGCATAGAGTTCGTCCTTTAAGGGTTCGATATCCTGCGGCCGGAAGGTAATCCCGAGTTTTTCAAAGCATTCGATAAGGGTATCGACGTCGCAGCCTACAATCGCCATGAGGACTTTCACGAATATCTTGCGCCGCTCCGGCCTGAGGAGGGCGACCATCCCGAAGTCCAGGAATATCAGCTGGCCTTCCCGGGAGACAAGGAGGTTTCCCGGGTGCGGGTCGGCATGGAAGAACCCGTCCCGGAAAATCTGCCTGATATAGGAGTGGAACCCGAGATCTGCGATATGGACCGGATCGACTCCCCAGGATTTGATGGTCTCGACGTCGCTGACCCGGCAGCCTTCGACAAATTCCATGACAAGGACTTTGTTCCCGGAGTATTCCCAGTAAATCTTCGGGATTTTTACTTCGGGGAGATCGGCGAGGCTTGCCGCGATGGTCTCGGCGTTCTTGCCTTCATGGGTGAAATCGAGTTCTTTTCGCAGCTGGATCGTGAATTCCCTGACCATGGCTTTCGGGCTGAAGACCCGGGCGTCGGGAGATAACTTCTCGATCCGTTCGGCCATCAGCTCGAACATGGGGAGGTCGATCTCGATGAGCTCAAGGATTCCGGGCCGCTGGATCTTGACCGCTACCCGGGTTCCGTCTTTCAGGACCGCTTTGTGGACCTGGGATATCGAGGCTGCGGCAAACGGCGTGGTGTCGAATTCCTGGAAGGCATCGCTGATCGGCCCTGTGTACTCTTCCAGGAGAGAACGGATCTCTTCAAAGGGAAGGGGCGCTACCTTGTCCTGGAGTTTTACGAGTTCCTCGTACATCTCGGTCGAGATCATTTCCCGACGGGTTGAGAGGATCTGGCCGAATTTGACGAAGGTCGGGCCAAGCTCTTCGAGGACGTGGCGCATGCGCTCGTATACGGTCAATCCCGCGATCTGGGGATGAAGCCGTTCTCCGAGGTTCATCTTTGCGAGTCCCGGGGAGAGTTCTTCGAGCGCGGTCGAAGCGAATCCCCATTCGTACAGGACTTCGAGTATTTCCCTGTACCGTTTCAGGTTGCCTGTGGCCGGTGCCTGCATGAAGTAATTGTTGAACTTACGCTTGGGATAAAGGGTTGTGTCTGCCAGGATCAGGAGGGTGCGACCCGGGTGGATTCTTTGACGGATGGGATCCGGATCTTTACCCGGTGGGGAATGTCACCGTACGGTATAGGAAATGGCCTGGGAGAATTTTTTTTTGATTCCTGGCGAATAAAGTATGTTCTGCTCTTAAAAAATAAAAATATTTTCTATCCGTAATTTTCTGTAAAAAGAAATTTATTTATACTATTGTTTTGCACTAAGGTTTATACAGGAGGGGGAGGTGACCGGATGTTTGACTGGGCGTTGTTCATCAAGATCATTATCGCAGTTATTCAGGCAATCATCAGTAATCTGCCGGTATAGACCCCCGGATACTGCAATCCCTTTCGATCTTCTTTTTTGTTCTGGTTCAACCGCAGTATCCGGCTGGTCGCAATAATTCCGTGAATCCCATCCGTCGTGGCACGTGTGGCACGTTGATTTCGTTCCGGGATCTCTTCCGTACGGAAAAGAATGGAAAAAGATCCCGGAAACCGGAGTCAATGTGCTCTGCGTGTTATGAGCCTGAAAACAGGATTTTTTGAAAAGTCCTGGCCAGTTCACGTTGATACTGAATACCGGAAAAAATTATTTTTGTGCCACATGTGCCAGGTTATCCCGGGCTGCCCGGGTTGTGAAATACTTCTCCTTTATTATAGCGATGAGATACGGCACAGCGAGGACGAGCGCCATACCCCCGAATGCAAGGAACATATTACTGTAGGTTACCGCAATCGCAATGACCGGTACTACTGCAAGTGCGGAAGCAAACTGGCCGATGTTTAAGGATACCGAGAACCCGCCCATTGCCCGCCCGAGGAACTGTTGGGGCGTGATTGCGGCAATCCAGGTTAAGATCGTCGGCATCAGCAGGCCCTCCCCGATACCGACCAGGACCACTGCGACCCCGACCATGATAAGCGACGTTGCAAACCCAAGAATGCACAGGCCGATCCCAAAGGCGAGAAGGGTGACGGTAAGGATCGTGTACCGGTGGAATCTCCAGGCAATTCTCCCGTAAAAGATTCCCAGGATTGCTGAGGCGCAGCCACCGATTCCCAGAAATATCCCGGCGGTGAGTGCGGTGTTCTCACCTAAAACCCGTGCTGCCTCCATATTTGCAATCAGGTAGGGAAACTTTGTGGGCATTAAGAAGAACAGCAGGTTACCCATGAACAGGGTGATATATGCTACGAGGAGGGGGATGACCGGGAAGGTTTCCCTTGGGGCCTCTGTTGTCTCACCGGATGCTGCCTTAATCTCCTCACATTTGCGGACCGGCTCTTTCATTGTCATGAGAATCCCGGCAAGAATGACAATTCCCAAGAGGTAAATGAGGAATGCTGCGCGCCAGGAAATACCGGCGAGAACCCCCCCGCTTACCTCAAGAATCAGTACCCCGACACCCATTGCAGCAGCCTGGTAACCGAGAACCCTTGCCCGGGTAACGCCATCGTAATAACAGACAATCAGGGCGGATGTTGTGCAGATGATACCTGCAATGCCGATACCAAGGATGAACCGGCCGACGAGTATTGCGGGTATTGTGGTGAGATAATACCCGGAACTCCCTGCGATGGTGAAGATAGCAACGGATGCGACAAGGACCCTGATTTTGCCGATCTTATCTGAAAGAATCCCGAGGAATATGCCAGTGATGGCGATTGCAAGCGCGGGGAGTGTAACAATTAAGGAAATGCTGGCGTCCGTTGCATCGGGAAATGCTTCGCTGATTAAGGGCAGGGCCGGTGCGACTGCCGCTCCACCCATGAGAATCATCATGGCTGCAAGCATGAGGAAAAGAAGTGTCCATTTGCCCGGTTTGAATTGTGCTGAAATCATGTGTCTTATCTAATGGCCGAGGACAAATTATTAAGAAAGTGCTCCTGAATAGAGTAGCTGCTATCATGATTGACGATTCGCTCCTTTCGCAGCTGAAAGAGATCGGGCTGAGTGAATACGAGGCGAAGGTGTACGTGATTCTGTCAGCGCTGCGGGTGGCAAGTGCCCGTGAAATCCACGAACAGACGAAAATCCCCCGTGGCAGGATCTATGAGACGCTTACCACGCTCGCCAAGAAAGGGTTTATTGTCTCGTCCGGAAAGTCGCCGGTGCGGTACTCGCCTGTGGATGTTATCGAGACATTTGAGCGACTGAAACGGGAATCGGTGAAGTCTCTTGAAGGATTGTCCCAGCGCCTGAAAGCCCTGGAGTCCGAAACGCCGGAACCTGTCATGCAGGGATATAAGCTGCATACGGAATGGACCCGGGATAACCAGATCCGTATGATGCTGCGCAGGGCGAAATCAGAAATTGTCCTTCTCTGCAATGATGAAGAATTTTTAACAAAATATCGCAGCGATATTGCACGTGCGGCAAAACGGGTATTCCTGTACCTTGTTATCGGAAGAAAGGAACTGGCTGAGTTCGCGCCGGTAAAATGCTATATTGGCGGGAGCGATATTGCGTCATCCCTCTTTTCCCATGAAACAGGAGAAAACATCGGGCTCTCGATGAAACTGTTACTGATGGCCGACCGGCGGGAGTCCCTGTCGATCCTGGATGATAACGGCAGACTGACGGGAATTTTTATCTGCCCTGATATTTACGCGAGTTACCTGTCGCGGAAAGTTGTACAGGAAATTGAGCCGGTTGACCGGTCCCGTAAGGGAGCCCGAAAGGGACAGCTGACGGATACCGGGAAACGAGCCCGTTCGCGAAACAAGGGCCGGATTGGGTCTGCCGGGATTACTTAGTGCACGTCGTACCTGTTTTCCGGCGTTCTCCCATGGGAAAACGAACATGAAATAAGATCCCGGAAACTGGGGCCAGTGTGTCATAGACCGGGCTGGTTCCCGGCCGGAGCGCTGATAGTCCCCGCCCGTCCGGATCTCTCATCAACGGTTCGACCACAAGGCCTCTATACCATTTTTTCCAAAGCTATGGCTTCAATGACATCAGAAGATTATTTTCACCAGGTATTCAGCTCACTTCCCCGGCAGGGCCCGGGCTATTCAGAGGCAACCAGGAAGGCATGGTCCCTGATTCCCTCTGTTCCGGCGCATCCGAAAATCCTCGATATCGGGTGCGGGACCGGGACCCAGACCCGGGATCTTGCGGGCCTGAGCGACGGTACGATTGTAGCGGTTGATAATTACCAGCCGTTTCTCGACAAGATCCCCCTGTGGTCAGAACGGAAGGGACTGTCCCGGCGGATCCGGACCCTGCAGGCATCCATGGACGATCTGCCCTTTGGCCAGGAAGAATTCGATATCATCTGGTCGGAGGGTGCGATTGACATTATGGGATTTGAGAAGGGCCTCTCGTACTGGAAAGCGTTCTGCAAACCGGGCGGCCACATCGTGGTCTCCGATTTGGCCCTGTTCGAGTCACCCGCCCCGGAAGAACTGGTCGATTTCTGGAAACCGTACGGCGTCACCGTATACGACGAAGAGGAGAAATCCCGGCAGGTTTCCCGTGCGGGACTCAACCTCCTGGACACGTTCCGGGTTGAGGAGAAAGGATGGCTGGAACATTTCTATGAGCCGATGGCGAAGGTGATAGAAAAAATCCGTGGCGAACAAGGGGATAATCCGGAATGTGCGGCTATCCTTGACGCTCTCGAACAGGAAGCGGTTATGTACCGGAAATATCAGGGATTGTACGGGTACACGTTCTTCATCATGCAGAAAGAGTAAGGATCCCTTCCAGGAGTATCCCCTCCTCTTGATCTTCCGGTTGAAATGTCGGCACGCACCTTGTTTCTGTTGTTGTACCGGAAACTCAGTGAATCGGTGCGAGGGATGGCGGCCGTGCTCGGCCCTCCGCCCATCCGCTGAACAAAATTTTCCCCCATTCTTTGAATCAAGGGAATTGATCCAAACAGGATGTCAGGTATATCCAGTAATCTACTCAACTCGGGGTCTCTTCTTTGTAGATGAAGACCTGCCGCTTCCCATCCAGGAATTTTTTCAGCTTCCCTCTCTCTTCCAGGAGGAGGAGATCGGATCTTGCGGTCGGCAGGGATACTTTGTATTTTCCTGCGACTTCGCTGATGGTATAGCGCCGTGAAGGATGCCGGATGAAATCCCGGAGGATCTCGGCCTGCCGGAACGAGAGATCAGGAATCTGTTCAACGAGCCGGAGGGATTCCGATTCTTCCCTCTTTTTCCGGACAAGGTACTCTTTCAGGTCGTTCAGCGCCCGGCTTATGATACGGATGTTGAAATCGATGAAGTAGGTCATGTCGTTATCATCGGTTTCGGTCAGCTGGTACGCCCGCGAGTACTGCGACGGGGCATCTACAAAGATCCGGGAGATGGAGATGTATTCCAGCAGATCATACCGGTGCTTGAGGGCGAACCAGTAGAAAAGTGCCCGTGCTGTCCTGCCATTGCCGTCATTGAACGGGTGGATGTACCCGATCAGGAAATGGATGATGATGGCTTTCACGATGGGATGGATGAATTCGTCATCGTTATTTGCAAAGTCGACGAGGTCATCAATCATTTTCGGAATTTTTGCACATTCCGGGGGATAGTGATAGATTTTGGTTGGATCGGATTTACTGCCGACAACGATGTCGTCGCAGGTCCGGAATTCCGTTTCATCCTGTTCGCTGTCGAGTGTTCCCCGGGTTATCTCATGATGAATCTCAAGGATCAGGTCTGGGGACAGTGGCTGATCCCTCAATTCCTTCAGCCGCCGGATTGTCCGGTAGTTATTGACAATCATCCGTTCGGATGTGTTCTTCGGTTTCCTGCCTTCCCTCAGGATTTTCTTTGCTTCCGGCCGGGTCGTTGCCGCCCCTTCAAGAATGCTGGATGCGATGGCCTCTTCCATCAGGGAATTCGCTAGATACTGCTGTTTGTTCGTCCCACTGGGGGCTTCCCCGAAAAGCCATTCGAAGGATGCAGGAGATGCCTTGTCGATGAGGTGGAGCTGTTTCTGGAAGGATCCCGGAATATAATACGGGAATTTCTCATCGCCGATCCGGATTTCGCGGAACTGGGAACTGCGCATTGTCCGGAGAAGATACCAGAACATCTTCGGATCAAAGGGAATCTTTTTCCGCCGTAAATCGTCCCAGTGGATGTAGGTGAGTTCGTTATATTTCCGGATGAGCCGCATGATCTTTTCTGATTGTTCGCTTTTCCGGTATACCGGGGATACAAACCTGTTATATTCGTCAATCTGATCCCACATTCCGGCAAGATCCGGTGGTTTTTCTGGTTTTCTCATCCGGCATCCTCTCATGAGTTCCTGAAACAATCTGTAAATTTTTGTAAAATTTTCAGGTATTTACAGATGAATTGGCAAGGGAGGTCAAAAGGGTTCCGCTGGTACCGGGTGGGACGAGCACGCGAACCCGGCCGAGGGCCGGCATCGGATATTTCCCAGGGGTGTTGCGGGGTTACCCCCGTAGAGAAACGACCTGGGATAGAGGTTATTTCCCCAAACCACCCCCGTAAACCCGCTGGAAATACCCCCTTCACCAGACGTCCGCCAAGGCCCATTCCGGCAGGTCGTGGTACCAGAGGTCGTTTTTCCGGTCCGGAGGCCGCAAATCGCGATTATGGAGGGCAGGGTTATTCCCAGATAATCGCGTATTTCCAGGAAAGGGGCCTGTATTGAGGGATTTTGCATTCTGGCCCTGTTTTTCCCGGGTCCGGCCGGATCCGGAAATGCGTATTTTGCCAATCCGGGCCTGTATCGGGCGTATTTTTCAGGGGTGGGAGATGAGGTCCGGAAGGGGTAGCCGGATAGCCCTGTCAGAGATGAGATTTCCCGTAGTACGGGTTGCCGGGAGGTGTGCGGTTGACGGAGAATTTCCTGCGAGATCGAAAATCAGAGATCAACCGCTCGCTTATCGGAACTAAACAGACTATTTTTTAGTAAATGTTTCATTTTTAGTATTGGCAGTTATTCACTCAATCTCCGATGGCTGATAGGTAAATAACTCTTCAATGGGAACCCCGAAATACCGGGCCAGTCTGAACGCCATTTCAAGGGAAGGATTATAGTGTCCTTTTTCGATAGCGACGATGGTCTGGCGGGCCACACGGACATCTTTTGCAAGTTTTCTTTGCGTGAGTTTCTGCCGGATACGGAATTCCCTGAGCTTACTCTTCATCAGAATCCCATTCCCCGGGTTCTCCCGCATACCAGAACCGGAACCCGGCACAGAGGAAGAGCATACGGCAGAGCAGCGAAAGCCGGACGACCCCCACGTTTCCTGTAAACTGGAATCCCTTCGTGGGCAGGGTCTCCCCGGAGACCGGTATACCCGACGATGCCGGGTTTTCCCTCAGGTGAACCGGGACGGCCGAACCCCCGGACAGTACTCCCTTGGCAGATAACAAAGAAGACGAGCCGGAAAACTTCGGGCGTATGAAATGCCGCCATCTGCCCGATCCCGGTTCTCCGTTCGTCAGCACCGGGATCATTCACCCTGCGTTTGATCAGACCGAGAAAAATCACGCCGGTTACGGAAAATACCGGAATAATAACGGAATAGGTATTCTGGGCTACCGGGATCCAGAAAACGAGGAGGTTCAGCAGTGCGGCTATACTGCAGACAATAATGAAAGTACTCTTCGTCATCAGTTTCTCTCTCATAGGTACCTGTCAACTTCTTCCGAAACTGGGATGAACAAAATTTGTCAGGATGCCGAAGGGAAATTTCGTCCCCAGGGAACCGTGTTGGGCGAGGGAATGATATTCGGTACACATCGACACTTCAGACTCGGGCATAACCCCCCCATCCCAGCCAAAGCGATCACAAGATCCGGGTTTTATCAGGGGGCCCTGATACATATGGCATGAGATCTTTTGGGATTCGAAGGTACGATCTGGTGAACTATCCCCAACGTGAGTTCCGTGCTCCCATGGGTATGACGTTTCCTTTATTCTCGGATGCACATCCCGCCGGATAACGTGCTTCACGGTTTTTCCCGTAAAAATGGAAATAGGGGAATCAGGAGTTCCGAAGATACTCTGCTTTCTGTTCCTGGTTACGGGCCGTGGTATCCCCGATACCCGGGCAATCAGCACGGCACCCTCATTCATGACGGAGAGCCTCCAGGGGACTCAGGTTCGCGGCCTTCCAGGCGGGAAGGATACCACAAACGACACAGATTACAACACCGAACGTGATACTTTCGAAGATATACAGGATGTTCTCAGAGATGAGCAGGTATTTGGTTGTCTGCAGCATCATCATACTGACCGCGTATCCCCCGAGAAGACTGAACACGCCACCGATAATACTCCCGAGAACCCCCAGCATCGCAGCCTCGTACAGGAACATGCTCATCACTTCCTTTTTCTTGGCCCCGATACTGCGCATGATACCGATCTCCCGGGTCCGCTCGGTCACCGACATCATCATGATGTTGAGGATCGAGATCCCGGCTACGAGGAGGGCGATAGCGCCGATTGCGGTAACGAATGTCGACACTGTGCCAAAAGTCTCGTAGATACTGGCAAGGGTTGCCTGGCTGTCCGTTATGGTGAAGACCTTATTGTCCCGGGTATTGAATTTCTTCTCGAGAGCTGCTTTTACCCCGGCGGTAGTCTGGCCGTCTTTCACTTTTACAATAACCTGGTCATAATCGCCGGAAGAAATGCCATAGGCGTTTTTATACCAGTCCGTGGTGACAACGATCGCACTGTCCGTACTGATATCAAAACTCATTCCGCGTTCCTTGATGATCCCGACCACCCGGAGCGTGCCACGGCTCCCATCGGTCCCTACCTGGATACGGCTGCCGACAATGAGATTCTCATCCTCAGCGAGTTTGTATCCCACGAGACAACTGCCCGAGGATCCTTTCGGATAGGTACCTTCCTGGAGATCGGTCGCCGGTAAAAGATCTTTGATATCGTCCTGTTCCAGGGCATACATCGATGCCGCTGTATTCTCGGACCCGAACCTCATGCGATCTGACTCGGAATATACCGGTATCGCCGTACTTGGCGCTACAATCCTCTGGATCTCGTTATACTGGTTTTCAGAGACGGTGATACTTCCGGAACTCCCGGAACTTCCGCCGCCCGGGCCACCGCCGGACGATCCACCGCTGTTCGGTGATACAATGACGACATTCCCAACTGATGACAGGCTGTCCGATATGGAGAGGACCATCGAGTTCCCCAGGATTCCCATCGAGGCAATCGCAACGACCCCGATGATTATCCCGAGCATCGCAAGCGCAGAGCGGAGCGGATGGATCCGGATGTTGCGCTTTGCAAATTCGAAGAAGATCATGCTGCAAGTCTCCCGTCCACGATCCGTATGGTCCTCTCCGTGTAGTCCGCAATTTTCGGGTCATGGGTGACCATGATGATCGTCCTGCCCTTTTCGTGCAGGGCTCTCATCAGTTCCATGATACTCGTACCGGTCTTTGAATCCAGGTTTCCGGTTGGTTCATCGCAGAGCAGGATATCCGGGTCATTGACGAGGGCCCTTGCTATTGCGACACGCTGCTGTTGCCCCCCGGAGAGTTCCGTAGGATTGTGGGAGAACAGTTTTTCCGGCAAATCGACCGCTGCAAGGACTTCTTTTGCTTTTTTTGGGTCTACGTTCCCTGCAGATTTCAGCATCTGGGGGAATGTTACATTCTCTATGACGTTCAGGAGCGGGAAGAGGTTGAAGTACTGAAAGATGAACCCTATCCGGTCCCTGCGCAGCTCGGTGAGCTGGTCATCGGTCATGTTCTTTGTCGCAATCCCGCTGATGTAGATATCCCCGGCAGTCGGGGAATCGAGGCATCCCATGTGCGTGAGGCACGTGGACTTTCCCGAACCCGACGGCCCCATGATGGCGACAAACTCTCCCTGTTCAACCTGAAAGGAGAGATGATCGAGGGCAATGACGTCCCCTGCTTTCAGGGGATAGATCTTGACCACGTTGTCGAACCGAATTACCGGATGCATGGGCACTACCTCACGCTTCTGGTTTTCGTTTCCGGTAATACAGGAACCCGATAATTCCCAGGATCACGATGATGCCGACACCTGCGAGAACGAACGTTCCGGATCCCAGGTCTGATGTTACTGCATCCGCTCCTGCGAGGTTGATGTTCATGCTTGACGTGAACTGGTTTCCGTCAGTATCTTTATAGGTAACAAGGAGCGGAACCGTTGTCGCCCCATTCGTCCCGAAGGTCACTTCAAAACTGGCGAAATCGTCTGATTTGAGCGTTCCGACAACATAGGACTGGTAGGGATTTGTTGGGACGGCAGGACTTCCCGTTGTCACGACAACAGAATTCGCTGTTGTAAGACCGGCATTCGTGACGTCTCCCGTTACATCGTAGGTCCCGTTCGCATACTTTATCTTGATGTTGCTCGCGATAGGTTCAGCGATTTTTTTGTCGGTATCAAAGACAAGGGGGATTTGCGTTGAAACCGAATGCTGGTTGTCCCCGTTATCGTACGTGACATTCAGGTAGAGGGGAGTCTCTTTGGTGGGAGTGACCGACACATTCGTGGTCACGGTCTGGCCGGAACCGATCGATCCGATGAATGTTTTATCGGGATTCGCTGTAACACCGTCACCGGATACCGAGAGGACGACATTTTTCACGGTGTTCTGGCGGGGATTGGAGACTGCAACCGAGACAGAATCTTTCCGGTCCTTCTGGAAAGTATCCGGTTTATCCTTGACAGTAATTTCCAGGGGAGATGCCTCGACTTTTATCATCGCGGTATACCAGAGGCTGTCAGCACCAACATAGGTCAGAGAGAAGGTTGGATAATACGTGCCTTCGACATCCGGGGCAATTACGCTGAAGGAGAACGTCCTGGTTTGACCCGGCCCGATATTGGTGGAAGTCTCATATTTTCCTCCGGTAACCCGGAATTCGTTTGCGCTGATTGTAGCATGGTTGACAATCACGCCATCCGTTGAATTCGCGGCGGTGTTCCCATTCGTGACATTGAATGTGACCGTCCCGGTATCTCCGGGATAGAAGACCGCAGGATCCCACGTCACATCCTTGACATACACTTTTGCAGCAGCTGCACTGGATGCGTCTGTGGTAATCGCTGCAACGGATCCTATGCAGGCAGCGATCAGGAAAAATGACAGGAGTACCGGAATACCTCGTATCCCCCGCAGGTCTCTTTTTGATGCAGGCGCCCGCTTTTCCGGGACCATGGTGGTTTCCTTTCCCAGTGTCCGGTTTACGGATGCCCAGGAGTGTTTCTTGATGAGTGCCATTCGATAACCTCATTTTAGTAAATTTTTTTACTACTTTCCCACTTAGTGGTTTTGCAGAACAGATAAATGTAACTGCTGCTTTACAAATTGTTATGTGGGGGGAGTACCGGGCCCCCTTCAGGACAAGCCTCCCCCTCACGAGAGAGATCCCGATATCCGGGAAGGGGCAGGAAGACGCAAGAGGCAGACCCTGACCCAGATGAATGCCAGAATTCCCCCGGTGATCTCTCCCGCGATGATTCCCCACCAGATTCCCTTTTCACCCATATTGAGAGGGAATGCAAACAGCCAGGCAAACGCTATGACGAAAACAAGTGTTCTCATGACGGTAAGGAAAAGGGATGTCGGACCTTTCCCCATACCCTGAAGTACCGAAGAAGAAAGGGCGCCGAACGAGACAAACGGATAGAAGAAACACATGACCCCCAGAAATGCAGCAATCTCAGGGTAGAGGCCGGCGCTGTCAGCAGAATACGAAAATAATGCTGCAATCGGGTAGGCAAAGACATAGGTTATGAGACTGACGATGAGCGAAATGAAAAAACCAAAGAGTATCGAGAACGTGTGGGCTTCCCGGATCTTTTCGTTCAGATTCGCTCCATACGCTGCACCGGTGACTGAAACGACTACCGTGCCAATGGCAACAATCGGGACTATTCCGTACGAGACGACCCGGAACCCGACCGAAAATACTGCAACTGCGTCCGAACCGCCCAAAACCTGGAGTAGATAGTTCAGGATCACTGCCATTACCGACATCGCGAGGTACTCGACACTGGCAGGGAGGCCGACCGTGAGTATGTCCCGTGTCAGCGCCCGGCTGGGTGAAAACAGTCCGGGGGACAGGCGGATATAGGTGTTTTTTTTCACAAAGAACCAGTACAGGAGCACGAATGAAACAACTGCAACTGAAATGACGGTACCCCACGCGGCCCCGGCAATACCAAGATTCAGCCCGTAAATAAGGACCGGGTCCAGAATGATATTCAGGATAGTTCCTGCTATCATGGCGTACATCGTCCGTTTTGAATCACCTTCCGCCCTCAGAATGCCGTACCCCACGTTGGCGAAGATGATAAAAACCGATCCAAGGTAGATGATAATCCCGTACTCCGTGGCAAGACCGGAGAGCGACCCTGCACCAAAGGCAGCGGAAATGGGTTCCGCGAATAGAACAAGGGGGATGGTGATGAGGAGGGAGGTTACGAGGGTAATAACCAGGGAATGTACCGCCACATTGCCCGCGCCTCCACAATCTCCGGCTCCGATCCTCCGGGAAATTGCGGATGTGGCTCCGGCTCCGATCCCGGTTCCCAGGCCGATCAGAACCATGTACATGGGTGAGATGAATCCGATTGCCGCAAGAGCATCCGGGCCAAGTCCGGCAACCCAGATTGCGTTGACGAGGTTGTAACTGGACATGAGCAGCATCGCGAGGATCATGGGAAGGGACAGTCTCAGGATAGCGGATTTCGGACCACTCGTGAGAATCTCAATGCCCTGAGTTTTTACCCCGGGACAGGCGGCAGGGGTAATTCCGGATTCTTTTTCACTGGCGCTGAACATCTGGTAACATCACAATCTTAGTAAATACAATGTTGTAATTAACTTTTTTACTACTTTGTAAATATTTATATATCCGGAGGCCATCTTTCAAAAAAACTAATAAATATTTTAACAACAACTATTCCGCTATACAGTATGGAACCATTTCCGCCCATCCTTCTGGGCTCACTGAAAAAACTGGGACTTTCGAATAATGAGGCACGTACCTATGCCGCCCTCATCATGGTCACGGCTGCAGAAGTGAAGGAGCTGGTGGATTTTCTCGATATATCCAAACCCAGCATCTATGAGAGCCTGGAACAGCTGGAGGAGATGGGGCTTGCGGTAAAGCAGAACTCCCGGCCCGTTATGTACCGGCCGGTCCCCCCGGAAACCGGGATCATGAACCTGCTTGAACGCCAGTCCAAATGCGGGAATGTTGCGATACGGGAGCTTAAAAAACTGGAGAAACGGAAGGTAACCATCGATCGGTCGGACGCGGTCTGGACCATCTTCGGGAATTCCAACATCGAAGCCAAGATCAAGAGTATGATCCGATCGGCGCGTCACAGCATTGAGTGCCGGATAGCAGAGCGGTATCTCCCGTTCTTCAAGGGCGTCCCGGTCGGGAAAATCTCCCTGAGCCTGGTGGTTCTCTCTGATAATCCTCTCGTGGAACAGGAGCTTGAGAAGATATTTCCCGGCCATTCCGGGGATTCCGTCCGTGTCGTCTCCATCGAACAACTCAAGGCAGGGTTTGCGGAGTGCCACCCGGATGGTTTCCCGGTACCTGCGGTCATGAATTTTGAGAATGAACTGAATCTCATTATTGACGATACGGAACTGCTTTTCATTCTGCCCATGATCGAAGGGCAGTTAACCGGGCTCAATACCCTGAATAAGGGAATGATCCTGCACACAAAGATGATTATCATGGGATCTCCCTGGGAACGGACGAATATTGGAAATCCGTGACCATCCGATATTTCTGACTTTTCAGCAGGGAAAATCCGGATTGCGTTCTGTGTGTGAGGCGGGCGCAGGGATGAGTACGCGAACCCGGCTGTAAGGACGGCACCCGCAAGTTGTGTACCGGGATCTCATTGGATCAATGCGAGGGGAGGCGGCCGTGCTCGTTCCCCCTCCCCCGACCGCGAAACGCGGGCTGGGGATGGGTGAGAGAACGTTGTACGGCTTTTCCGGACTATGTGTGTGTTGGTTTTGATAACAACTTTACATCATTCTCCAGAACATTTTGTTTGGATTTGAAATATCCCAGAGTTTGTTCCGGATTTTCATTGACCATTGTCCTTAGAACCATAGATTCAATGCATTGCTGGTGAAGGTTGACGATTTTCACTGCCCGGGTCTGCCTGCTTTCTGGTGCTGAAATAATATCGCTTTGTTGGATAGGTGCGTCTTTTGGAATTATTTCTGATATTCTGGTACCCAGACGATCCACCCGGTAATATCCATAATCTTCCCGGTTCAGGATACGGTTCGTATTTCGTATGATGTCCTTATGCTTTTTCAGCCATTCATAGAATTCAGGGTTCCTTTTCGGCCCCATATGAATTCCCCCAAGGCTATCCAGTCCATGCCCGAATCCCAATAGATCTCGTGCAGACAGCACTTCCTGATCATTGATTGACTTTCCGAAACTCACGTTAACGTAATGGAGGAAATTATTCTCTTCATATCCCCGTTTCTTTATCTGGACTTTCAAGGCATTGAGCGCCGTTGCGTGTGTTGAGATCAGCGTACCATCGAAATCGATATAGAATGCGTTGATTCCATTGTCGAGATAGAAGTCAATTATCTTCCTTGTAAAAAGGGGGACTGTAACCGGTATATACCCCATGATGGGTTTTTTGTTCCTTACCATGATGGCATCGTAACATGCTTTGAGGTAGGCAAGAAATGCATCCAGATTTTCGCTTTCCAGCGCTCTTGCTACCTTTGGGATTGACGGAATGGGGGTGATATCTGAAAACGAATAGGCTGTATTGGAGAGTATCTCAATCTCATCTGTTGTCGGGTACCGGGGGATAGTTTCCGTATTCTTGAACTGGAGAAGGCAGAAGGTCGGTTTATTATCCGATTGAACAATGCTTTTATGTGCCGCCTTGTTCTTCGCTTTTGATGCAGCGGGGAGCTCATTGATTTCTTTTAAGGAGGTCTCGTTCAGCGTGAAATAGAGCTCATTCAGACTCGCAAGTGCAGGGGGAATTTTTGTCTCACGGAAAAAGGTGTTAGTATTCAGCGCCCTTGTAGGGGTAGTTACTTTTTTGTTGCCGATTGAAAATCCAAGTGTCCGCAAATCGGTATCATCTGATACAGAATAATCAGATATCCGGATTTCTGTACTCATCTGATAAGCCCCTGCAGGATTTCCTCTTTAATCCTGAAAGAAGATTCTATAAACCTCTTATATAAATCGTGGCATTCCCCCGATGAAATTTCCTTGCGATCTTTCTGCCACAGGAGCAGTCCAACAGTTCCATGAATATGTATCTGCAACGTGTCCTTCAGGTTCCGTGCCCGTTCATCAATGATGCAGATATACCGGTAATGTTCTCTTTGTTTTTGCAGGCCGAGGCAGAGAACACTGATCTCCCCGGAATGGAGCCAGGGATATCGTTTTGATAGTTTCTTAAAACAGGAATCTTCGTTCACCGGAATTACCTGGAATTTTCCATATGCAGTAAATTCCCGGAACGTGTCCGGGTTTCTTTTCATTTCATCGAATACCTGCTGCGTGGTAGCCAACTGGTATCCCCTTTTCATGCAGGTATCCAGCGCTTTGGGAAATCGGATCTCACGGAGAATACAGATAATGGACGAGGTATCGAATATCTTCATCTTATCTCCGTATCCGGTCAAGGAACTTTTCGACCGGAAGTCCGGCTAAAAAGGCGGCTTTCTCTAAGCTGACTTTTCCTTTCTTGTAGAGTGAGATTGCGGTGGGAATGCGCTTTTGTATTACCCGGTCATATACGGCGGATTCCTCCTTGAATTGGGGATAGGAGACGTACACAAAGAGGAGAAGTTCATCCTGAGCCAGGTCGTTGAGGAATTTTTTGAAGTCCTGTATTGCTTCAATCTCCTCTTCGGAAAATGCCGATTTTGCCTTGCCGAGTGCAGCAATCCCGGTGGGAGTAATTTGATATTCGTGCCCTTTCTCTCCCACGAGCCCTAAAGCCCGCAGATTTCCCATCTCATTCTCAGCAGCCTCGCTGTACGGACCGAAGGTGTGTGGGATGAATTCTGCCTGTTCACGGATTTTTTCGATATAATCTGCGATAAGGAACATCTCTTTCTGGAACGCCACCTTCCCCTTCAGGGCATCATTGTTGCCGGCATGCAGCAACTGCAATATCGCGAGGTCCAGTTCGGTAAGGTCCTCGACAATATCTTCAATTGAGAACTCCATCGCAGATTCCTTTTCCCACTAGTATGTTTGGGGTCTGATCTTGAATACTTCTGTGATTTGTAGAAACTGAGAGATAATAACAAGTCGGTGTGTGGGGTGCGAAAGTTAAAAAGTTGAAGTCTTTCTCCATCCAGGGAAAAATTCCTTCTGGTGCGAGGGACCAGTAGTAGATCCCGCAATAAATGAAAAGGTTCAGGCCAGGATTTTCAATACGGGTCGATACTTGGTCTATGGGGATTCTCCTATCCCGGAGAGAGATATCTATGTGGGTCACCCTGGAAAACCGGGACCCTAAAGCGTTTTTTATAGCAAACCACCCCCGCAAAACCGCCGGAAATACCCCCTTCACCAGACGCCCGCCAAGGCCCATTCCGGCAGGTCGTGGTACCAGAGGTCGTTTTTCCGGTCCGGAGGCCGTAAATCGCGATTATGGAGGGCGGCTTTATTCCGCGATAATTGCGTATTTTCAGGAAAGGAGGTCTTATTGCAGGATTTGCTGTTCCGGCCCTGATCGGATCGGTTTTGGCCGGATCCGGAACTGCGTATTTTGCCGATCCGGGCCCGTATCGGACTTAGGTTTCGGGAGTGGGAGATAGGGTCCGGAAGGGTGGTTTGGGTGTGTGTCAGACGAGAGGGGGATTCCAGCAGGCCGGGTTGCCTGGAGGTGTGATTCAATTTTCGGGAAAATCCCGGTATAGGATCTGCGTGTGAGCGGGCGGAGGGACGAGCACGCGAACCTGGCCATCAGGCCGTCATCGCGATTTGTTTTCCCCATTTCAGCAGTCCATTGTAGGGCCCCCCCCTTTGCTGAGGGAGAGAGGGGTGCCACCCTAAATCCGCAGACCATTCACCCCCTCTCCGATCGGATCAAAAAAGTTGAGAGGGGGGACCCTGTCCGGCAAAAAAGAGGGGATACCCCTTCCTTCTGGACAGGAAACAATGGTTTTTCCCCTGTTTTCTCCGTCGGAGACCAATTTCCG
>JBDKRP010000102.1:0-3692 GCA_039683275.1 Methanoregulaceae archaeon
GAAATCGACCGGATCATGAGGGGAATGGCTTCATGACAACGGGATAAAGAAACCCTTATGCACGATAGTCTCATTCACTCTTCCAGACGTTCATGCAACCAAAACGCCTTGCAATAACGATTGTGATTGGCGTCCTGACCGGCGCCTGGTGTGCCGGCAGCCTGCTCATTATGGCCCCTCCGGGGATTACCCCTGAGCCGTGGTTCATGCTGATGATCTTCTACACACGTGTCCTCCAGGGCCTCGCGATCGGGTTTGCCGATGGCATCCCGCTTTCTCCGGTCCTCCGCGGGGCCATTCTCGGGGCACTCTTCAGCCTCCTGCTCTGCATCGTCCCGTTCTTTGCCCACAATTATTTCGGGGCCGCGATGCTCCTGCTCTTTGGGATCATCTACGGTATACTCGTAGATGGGGTTGCGAGCTGGGCGATGAAGCGCGATAGTCCGGAAGGGGAATGAGGATTTGGATAATGGATGCCCGACTATCCTCGCATGTGAATGCACCAGGATCCGGCACTCCAAAAAAAGAAGAAGCGTCTTACACTCTCGTAACCGCAATCGTCCAGTAGTCCCGCGGGATCATGATGGACGGGTTCTCCGGGCAGGTATCGCAGACGGCAACGGGGTTCTGGAAGATACTGCGGTCGATCACGACCTCATCCGCGCCCGGGGCGGGAGAGAGCGGGACATCGACATCCTTCTGGATAACGTAGCGGTACGGGTCCAGGTTCCGCGAGTAGAAGTCCCGGTACTGCTGCCGATCCTGTGCTGTTGCATTGTACTACCAGTCTGCCCCTTCCGCTACCGTCACGTCCGCGGGGATCCACCCGTAGCCCTCCACGTAATACTCCGCCCAGACATGCGTGCCGGCCGGCCCGAGGATCATCTGGTAGCCGGCCGGGACCCGGGCCGGGATGCCGATGGCACGGCAGAGGGCTGCGAAGTACTGGCTCTGGGCCCCGCAGTCACCGATTCCGGTCTCAAGCACGTACACGGACCGGGGCCTGCCGGTTGCTTCGAGCTGCATGTGCGGGGCGTGGCTGTAGGGGAGTGAGTCCGAGACGTACCGGTAGATCTTCTGCGCCTGCAGGTACGGGTTGATCTCGTTCCCCACGATCTCCAGTGCCTTCTTCTTCATTTCCGGCGTAAGGGCGATGTTTGCTGAGGGGGCTGTGTACTTCCTGTACTCCGGATCGCTCGTGTTGTAGGGCTGCACCTTTGCCGGGTCGACGGTAAACCGCTGGGTGTATTCCGTGAACCGGAAGCGGGCAGAGATGTTCACGAACGGATCCCTGACCTCAGAAAGCGGGATCTCGAAGTACGCAAGCCCGATATCTGCACCCGCGTCGGTCGTGGACCGGAGGTACTGTTTCGGTTCAAGTGCTGTGATGGTCACATTCTGCTGGGGCCCGTACTCGACTGGCAGCGGGACCCAGAGTTTCAGCATCCCGTCAGCCGGGAGCTTGTCGCGGGGGATCGCGATCTCTTCAATTCCTTCCCACGTCACCGGGTCCGCGTATGGCCCGGCGCTTCCGGATTTTTGTGCAAACGCGAGCGGTGCGAGCTCGTCATAGAAGGGGGTGTACCGCTTGTTTGCATTCACGCTCTGCATGAAGGTCATGTTGTGGTACACGATGTTCGAGACGGTGTCCTCGAAGTACCACGTCTCCCCGTCAGACTTCAGGGTCACGGCCGCAGGATCGTCCAGAAGGGCGGCCCGCTGTGCAGCCGTTAGGTCCGGGAAGATTTCCGCGAGTTGCCGGTCCATAACGCTCCGGTTGTACGGGTAATGGAAGGTCAGCATCTCCATGGTCAGGGCCCGGTCCCGGGCATTCTTTGCGGCTGCTGTATTTCCGGCAGCGGTGTAGTTTTGCTGTGCGAGCTGGAAGAGCTGCGCTGCGGCGTACAGGTTGCTGTCCTGGAATTCCTTCTCTGCCTGTGCGAAGAGGGCATCGCCCGGGACTTGCGGTGCCGGGGCGGAGGGCGCGGAAATGCAGCCGGCCGAAAGGACCGCAAGGACGAGGAGGACAAGAATGGTTGCTGGTATGGCGTGGTTCATGAACGATCACGGTGCGATACTAACCGGACGGGTGCGATGGGAGATTAAGGTTGGGGAGGTGGCGGGGAAGGTCCTCCTCGCGGCATCCGGAGGTGATGGTTCAGGTGTCACGGCATTCGGCACGTCGGCCGGAGCCGGGCAGGGTACTCCCCTCAAAGGGATCATGCCAAGTATTGGGGAAAAAGAATTCTTGCGAATTTATATACATCCTTCCCCCTCACACTTCTTCAGGAAGACGATAATATTCACAACAGATACATGGAAATGAGAGAGAGGCGGGCACAGGGGCATCTCATCAGCGGAACACGGCGACGCCCGTGGATCTTTCTCGCGGTCATCTTCGCAGTTTTCCTTGTTGCACTACCAACCGCGGTGATGGCAACCGCGGAAGCTCCCGCGCTGCAGAACACCACCCGCCCGCAGATCGTAGAGACCGCCGTGTATGGGATGGATTTGCAGAGTTACAATGTCGCTGATGGTACATTCGGGGTCAATTTTTACCTTACCCTGGCATCAGATTCACCCGTTTCGCTGACCGATCTCGAAATCGTGAACGGGCGGATAACCTCGGTGGATGCCCTCCTCGACACTCCTGATGAGAAAAGTTACCGGATCTTTGCAGCCATGACTGCCGATCCCGACCTCCACCAGTACCCGTTCGACCGTCATACCCTCTCGATCGAGCTCGAGCCGAAACTGCATGATGAGCGCAGCATGATACTTGTAGTTCACCGGAACTCCACCGGCCACGAGCCGAATGTCGGCATTCCGGGATGGCAGATGTCCAAAGAAGACTCCCGCACTATATCCCGCTCCTATGGCAAGGATGAGGCCCCGTATTCCCGTGCAGTCTTCAGTTATCATATCCGGAGAGACAGTACATCAACACTCCTGAAATTTTTCCTTCCCATCCTGCTTCTCCTCGTAGTCACGTTATTTTCGCTGGCGATGAAAGGCTCGTCCCGGCTGGGACTGGATGCATCGATGCTCATTGTCGCCGTGTTCATCCACTGGCGAATATCCGATTCCATCCCGCTCGTCGCATATGCAACCTTCCTGGATATGTTCATGGTTATCACGTACACGACGATCGTCATGGTACTGATTTCAGGTATCCTCATCCAGAAATTCACGGAGTCCGGGGATACCGGCCGTGCTGAACAGGTCAGCCGCTGGTCACTCAGGATCATCCCCCCGCTTTCCATTGCCCTGTATTTCCTGCTCTTCCTTTCCCTTCTGCTCTAATTATGGAGCAGGCCATTTTCCCCTGCCTACGGCTGTCTGCAGGATATCGAAAGAAGACGAATGTGGAAAGAAACCGGGATAATTATTCCCGCGGCAGAGGATCTTTTTGCATTATGAAAAGGGGATGATGGTTCCTGCCGGGAGGGTTCATCCCGGTACGATCAGGCATCACGGGGATCTGGTTGCCGTGCTTTCGTCAATCCAGATCCGGGAGCGAAGGAGGATTGCCGCAAGAATGCCAAGCAGGAGAAGCAGCGGGAGGAATGCAACGAGGACCTGCCCGTTTGCGATATAGGGATAACCGGTTGAGACAAGCGAATCGGTGATGGCATGGAGCAGGACGGCGATCCAGATGCTGTGGGTCTTGAGGACACTGTAGCTGAATATGA
>JBDKRP010000103.1:0-20595 GCA_039683275.1 Methanoregulaceae archaeon
TCCATGCGGGCCGTGACATACGGGATATCGAATTCCACGAAGTTCCAGCCGGTCATGATATCCGGGTCCCGTTCCCGGATATAATCGACAAACCCGTTCAGCATGCCGGTTTCCGTAGGATATGAGCAGATCCGGTGTTTCCCCCCGGTGAAACAGCCGTTCGCAAGACCCCCTGCGGCCTGGCGGTTTTTCAGTTTTCCTTCCTGGCCGTCCGGGGAAAAAACAAAGGTTACGTAATCGTTGTCGAATGAATCCCAGCAGGTCAGGCAGATGATTGCATCCCGCTGCGGATCCGGGAAACCCCGGAAATCTTCGCATTCGATATCCATGATGCAGGTACGGGCCGGGGCATTCACGACAGCGGGTTTTGCATCATGGTAGTCAATCGATATATCCGGGGCTTCAAGACCTCCCGTAAGCCCGGTGTCTATCATGAACCGGGTCGCAAACGGGATATCTGCTTCAAAGTGACGGAACCGGTCCCTGACTTCCCGTACATCAGTCGGTCGGCTGGTATAGATCCTCCTGAGTGTTTCCCCCCGGATAGACCGGTATGAACCCTCGTCAACACTGCTCACCTGGGCGGGGAAGGCTTTTCCATCCACCTGGTCAACCGGAGCATAGAAATACGGGCGGAACCCGGTGACTTCCATATGGATTGCTTTCCCCACGGTATCCCTGCCGAAGATGTGGACGACCGGGCCATCGGGGCTGTTGCTGTACTCTACCTGGTTGATGGCAATCCGGATACGTTCGCTTCCAAACTGATCCAGGGTTGCTTCAGTATTCGGTTTTTCCTGAGTCAGGTCCGTTTTCCTGGCGGGGGTCATAGTTCCTGGGTCACACTCCTGACGAGGCCCTGTTCAAATTCCGCTGCTTCACGAAGTTTTCCCGATTCCCATGCATCCAGATTCCATTCCTCGATCCCGATGAGCCCGTCCCTTCCTATCCGAGCCGGAACGCCGAGAGCACACCCGGAGATATCGTATTCTCCCTCCAGGATACAGGAGCAGGGCAGGAGTTCCCGCCGGTCATCGAGAACCTGATCGATGAGCCGGATAATATGCAGTGCGGGACCAAAAACCGTGCCGCCCTTTCCCCGGATGACGGGCATACTTGCACCCCGGAGATTTTTAAGGATTGCCTCCCGGTCAGGAACTGCGACCCGGGACCGGAGCGTTGAGAAGACCGGTACCTGGTACTCCCCATGTTCTCCAAGTACCCAGGGAGTTTCCCTGATATCCCGGGCTGCAAGTTCAATGCCGAACCGGACACTGTCAAGCTGGCCGCCAAACCCGATGCACCGCTCGCGGGGTAATCCTGCCATCTCTGCCATAAGGAAATTATTTGCATCCATCGGGTTTGTTATCGTAATGAGAATTCCGGAAAAACCCTCCAGCAGTACGCTCCACTCCTTTAATACCGGGATATTCAGGGAAAGGAGATCTGCCCGGGTCTTTACAAGAGGCGTCCTCGGGAATCCGGCAGCAAAGACACAGATATCCGCGTCCCGTATAGCCGGAGTATCCGACAGGATGGGGATATCGGTACCGGTATGCCGAATGTCAAGGATCTGCGCCTTCAGAAGGGGGGCCGATGCATCATGCAGAACCAGTTCGTCAATCCTGCCAAGAACTGTCGCGAGATATGCAACTTCCCCGCCTATTCTTCCGGTACCCACTACCGCGAGGCGCGTCATTCACCATCTATATGGGTACGCTAATAATTAATAACGCCCATCTTTTCTGGATGGTTTCACTCAGGGATGGCCCGGTTCAGGTTGGTGGCGTCTCACTTCAGAACCACATGATTCTTGCAGCCGGGATACTTGGTACCACGGCAGCATCGCTCCGGAGATTGATCCGTCTCGGCGCAGGGGGCGTAGTCACCAAATCGATAGGTCCCCATGCAAAAGACGGACATCCCGGGCCGTGTCTTGTTTCCCTGGATGACGGACTCCTGAATGCAATGGGACTTCCCAATCCCTCGCGGGATTTTCTCTTTGAGGTTACGGAACTGGAAGGGGAACCGGTCATTGCGAGTATTTTCGGCGGGACCCCGGAAGAGTTCCGGGAGGTCGGGCGCTGGTTCCGGGGCCGGGTCGCGGGAATTGAGCTGAACCTTTCCTGTCCCCATGCAGAAGGATACGGTGCCGCCATCGGGAGCAATCCCGACATGGTGGAAGAGTGTACCCGGGCGGTGAGTTCCCTCGGTATCCCGACCTGGGTGAAGCTCACGCCGAACGTTACGGATATCGCGGCAATCGGGGCCGCTGCGGAACGGGGCGGGGCGAGTGCAGTCGTTGCGATCAATACGGTAAAAGCGATGCGGATCTCGACCGGTCTCCGGAGGCCGGTGCTCGGGAACCGGTACGGCGGTCTCTCGGGAAAAGCTATCTTTCCGGTGGCGGTGCGATGCGTGTACGAGCTCTATGAGTCCTGCAAAATCCCGATCATCGGCTGCGGCGGGATCTCGTCAGCGGACAATGTCATCGAGATGATGATGGCGGGTGCCAGTGCGGTCGAGATGGGAAGTGCCGTTGCGGATGATATAAACATATTCCGGACTATTGCAGGGGACCTCTATACGGATGACGGGGAATCTCCTGACGATATCGTGGGGTGCGCCCATGCATGAGGGACTTCCGGGGACCGTGGAGATTACTGAAATTATTGAAGAGACGCCCTCAATACGGACATTCCGGTTTGATCCCGGATTCTCATTCCTGCCAGGCCAGTTTGTGATGGTCTGGGTTCCGGGGGTTGACGAGATCCCGATGGCGCTCTCGTCCGATGACGGGATTTCCGTCCAGAAAGTCGGCGATGCCACATCGGCGCTCTTCTCGCTGTCTGAAGGTGACTGTATCGGGATCCGGGGCCCGTTCGGAAATGGATTCCCGGAGGGGAAGCGGGTACTTGCGATTGCCGGAGGTATTGGCGCTGCGCCGCTCCTTCCCCTGGCTGAACAGGGAAAGGCGGCAACATTTCTCCTCGGGGCGCGGACAAAATCCGAGCTCCCGTTCCTGGAAAGGCTCCGTGGAAAAACCGATCTGCAGATTGCGACTGATGACGGGTCTGAAGGTTTTTCCGGTTTTGTGGTGAACCTGCTTGACATGATTCAGCTTTCCGGATATGATCGCATCTGTGTCTGCGGGCCGGAACGGATGATGCATGCCGTTTTCGAACGGCTTGAGGAGCATGCCGCTGTCGCACGGGGATACTTCAGTCTCCACCGGTACATGAAATGCGGTATCGGGGTCTGCGGTTCCTGCTGCATGGACCCGGACGGGCTCCGGGTCTGCCGGGACGGACCGGTCTTTCCCGGAAACCTGCTTGTCGGGACCGAGTTCGGGAAGCATATGCGGGATGCAAGCGGGCGAAAGAGGAAGGCGTGACGAACGGATACGATACCTCTCCCGATGCTTCTTTTTCCCGGTTTCTTGAATTCTCGCGGGAACGTATTGCACGCAATGTCTCCTGTTCGTCTCCCCACCGGAATACCCGCGAGATAAGTTCTGCCGTACATGGGCTGATTCTCCGGATGGTAGTCCTCGCATTTCTGGAAGCCCGGGGTTTTCTCTCCCCAAAAACGCTATCCGGGTGTACTGAAAAAGGAAACCCCCGGGAAAATCTTAAGGAATTGTTCATCCGCATTGAGACGGAATTCGGATTGCTGCCCGTATCCTGCATACCGGAGTCCGGGAGTGAGACCTACGGGGCTCTCCCGGCATTATGGGATTTGGATGAAAAGACGATTACCGGAATCCTGACCGGGATACCTTCCGTCATCTCTTTTCTTGAGGACGATAACGCAATTTTTGACCGGCTTCCGGTTCTCTATGACCGGTTTCTCCAGCGGGACATATTCCGTCGTGGGGGTGCCCTTGTCAGTATCGAAGATAAACCCGCACTCCCGGGTACGGGAAGTAAAATTCATGTTCCGAAAGCACTTGTCGGGTATCTTACGGATGTATGCGTGGGAAAGGTCATCGCAGGACGAAATCCGGCAGACCTGGCCGACTATCGGATTCTCGACCCGGCCTGCGGTTCCGGGCGTTTTCTGCTGGCAGCCTATAGAACCCTTGTCAGGTTTTACGCATCCTGGTACCGGGAACGGCTGATTCCGGTTCTTGAGTCAGGTCGTCCCCCTTCTGGTGAGGAATCCGGACAACTCCTCCCCCCGGGAACCCCGGGCATTCAGTTTCCTGTTGAGCGCAGGCCTGACGGGGTCTGGGTCCTTGCGCAGTCGGAGTGCATCCGTATACTCAGGACCCATATTTTCGGACTTGATGCGGATCCGAGATCGGTTGAATCTGCCCGTGTGTTTCTCTCGCTCCAGACCCTCGTCCCGGAGTCCGGATCCCGGGAAACGTCTGATAATTCCGGTACACCTGCCAGGGATCAGATCCTCAACGGATGTTTTCTCCTGGGACCGGATCTCTTCCGGATTCCGGATATGATGTTTGTCCCGGAACAGATCCGGGCAGGGATCCGGACCTTTGACTGCGGATCCGGCTTTTCCGGGCCTGCATGCGAAGGCGGTTTCTCGGGTATTATCAGTAATCTGACCGGGTTCCGGGTCCCGCTCCGGACGGGCCTGCAGGAATATCTCCAGACCCATTATGCAGTATACCATGGGGAAGATGACGCTGTTCCCTACGCGGTCGAGCGCGTAATTTCCCTTTTACGGAACGGCGGCCTTTGCGGACTCATTCTTACGGACCGGTGGCTCAGGGCCGGATATACCGCAGCGATGCGCGATCTTCTCGGGACGATCCACATCGAAGAGATCGGCCGGGTCCCGGGCCGTGATGATAAGGGACCTGCTGAAATGCCCGGTTTTCTCACGCTCACAAAAAAACCGCCGGGCCATGCATTCCGCGTTCTGGATATCCGCTCCGCGTTTTCCGGTTCGGTATCGGAACCTTTGGTTTTTCCGGCTTACGAAATTGAAACCGGATCACTTGGCAGCCGGGGCTGGACCCTGGAAGATCCCCGACAGGAGCAGATCCTTGCTGCGATGCGCCGTATAGGAAGACCACTCCCGGAATCCATACGGGGTACTATCCTGCACGGAATTTCCTCCCAAAGACGGGAAGATCCCGCATCTCCGGGACTGCTTATCCGGTACGGGAGATACGGTAATGATCCGGCACTCCGGAAACCGCACCCCCTCCGATCCCGGCATCCTCGCATATCCCTTCATCAACCCGTAACTCCTTCCAGGAAGATCCTGCTGTATCCCTCGTTCCCCAGGATTGCGTGTACTTTCGATACATCGGAAAGCCGGGTTCCCGCACCGTTCGTGATACTCCCTTCCAAGAGCCCGCTCTTCCTTGCCATACTGAACTCGCGGTTATTTTCATTTGCCCTCGCAGTAACCCATGAGAACCAGGAAGAGAAACCGGGGATGTATTCCTGGGAAGAGATTGCGCGGATGCCGGTCCTTACTCTCGATATGGAAGACCCTCACAGCAGGAACCAGTACGAGAAACTGGCATACTATACCGGGAGGATGCTGGAGTTCACCGGGTCCCCGGAGGTATCCGGGAATTCTGATGGGATAAAGAACCGGGAGCGGGAACGGGAAATGACCGATCGGGAGATCGACCGGATTGTGTATGATCTCTTCGGCATTTCAGAAGGCGGACGGAAATATGTCGAAGAGTATGGAAACCGGTACAATCCTGACAGGTCCCCGAAATCTTCCGGATGATATGCCGCATCGGCGCGCAGGCAGACGGTTGTGATATTTCCTTTTATTTCCTGAGCCATACGTTCCCGGATTTTTGGGGTCTCCCCAACAAATATGAACCGGCAGGCAAAGATGAAAGATCTATGCAGAAGTTCGACGGCCTTGAACTCCCCCCCCGGAAAGTGGCGTATCTCCGGTTTATCCTCGAACGGAGAGAGCAGGCTACCACATCGGATATATCCCGGAGTTTCGATGTGGATCCATCCACGATAACAAAGACGCTCGGTGAACTTTCACGGGACGGGTATCTCCTGCATACCCCTTACAAGCGGGTGAGCCTTACCCCGGAAGGAAAGATATATGCGGATTTTCTTATCCGCAGGCACCGTATCCTCAGCCTCATTCTCACCCACTATGGGATCTCCCCGGAAAAGGCGTGCGATGAGGTTTCCCGGTTCGAGAGTTTTGTCTCGAAGGAAGCCGTTGACAGTATGTGCCGGTCCCTGGGGCACCCGGTCCTCGGGGTCTGCGGGACAATTCCCCGGGGGCCTTCCTGCTGCCCGGATTCCGGGACTAACGACCATCCCGAATCGGGAAAAACATCCCGGGAGAAACGGCCATGAACAGTCTTACCTTCGCTGAACATATCCCGGATATCAACTTTATTACCTGGCATGCGGAACATGCGGAATCATTTTTTGCCCGGATAAGTCCCTGGACGAAACTCGCGCTTCTCGTTCTCCTTGTCATCCTGGTGACGATTATCCGTTCCCCCCTGGGAATTGCATTCCTGTATGGCGCGGTTCTCCTCCTCTATCTCGGATGCCGCCTACCGGTACAGAAACTCCTGGTCTGGTACATTATCCCGGTGCTTTTTGTTGTCTCTCTCGTGGGAATCCTGATGTGGAGTGAACCGGGAACCCCGCTGTTCTTCTTCGGCGCATGGGGATACGGCCTGACCCTCACGGATAACGGTCTTATCCTGCTCGGGACACTTCTTGGAAAAGCGCTCGTATCGGTTACTTTCACGCTCCTCGTCCTGATGACGACCCGGTACCAGCATATCGCAGCTCTTATTTCCCGGATCTTTCCCGATCCTCTCGACCAGATATTTTTGATGTCGTACCGGTTCCTGTTCCTTGCGCTGGAAATGGTAAGTTCCCTTCTGAAATCCATCCAGTCCCGGGGAGGGGGGTTCCTGCGGAGCATCCGTACGCAGGGCAGGATGTTTGCCTCGGTATTTGCTCTTGTTTTCATCCGATCGTTCGACCGTGCCGAACGGGTTGCAAAAGCTATGCAGTCACGGGGTTATTCAGGAAAATATGCAGCGGGGATCGAGATTCCGCCGGTGCGCACCGGTGAAGCGGCTTTCCTCATCATCGCTGCTGCCGGAATCGTCCTTACTGCAATAACCGGCTGGGCAGGCGGGAGTGTGACGATATGACTTCGCCACAGGTTCCTGAAAAACAGGAATCGTTCTGTCCCGGTCCGGCACTGGACGGCTCGGAACTTATCCATGTCGATTGCGCAGGCCACGTGTATCCGGATGGCAGTATCGGGATACACAATATGTGCTTCCGGGTCAGGGTGGACGAGATCGTTGCGCTCTGCGGGGCAAACGGCTCCGGCAAATCCACCCTTATCGAGCACCTGAACGGGCTTCTCACGCCGTCTGAAGGGAGTGTTGCGGTTCTCGGAAAGAACGTCGATGAGGCCGTACGAAATGAGCTCTGGAAAGAAGTCGGGGTGGTTTTCCAGAGGACGGACGATCAGCTCTTTGCACCGACAGTCCTTGACGATGTCATGTTCGGCCCGCTCAATTCCGGTATGTCGCAGGAGGAAGCAAAAGAACGTGCAGAGTCAGCCCTTGCAGCGGTCGGGGCACTGGATCTTGTGCAGAAAATGCCGCACTACCTGAGCGGCGGACAAAAAAGGCTCGTTGCAATTGCCGGAATTCTTGCAATGCGTCCCCGGGTCATAGCTCTCGATGAGCCGACATCCGATCTGGATCCGGTTCACACGGAACGTATCGAACACCTGATCAAAAAAGTCCGGGACGAATTTCATATCAGTATTGTGATTGCAACGCACGATCTCGATCTCGCGGCACGTATAGCAGACCGGATCTGTATCGTGAAAAGCGGATCGATACTTGCAGAAGGTACACCTGCCTCAGTTTTTTACAATGACGATCTCCTTCGGCGTGCGGGATTAAAGAAACCCCTCGCAGTACAGATCTATGAGGAATATTGCAGCCGCAGGGGAATTGAAATCCGTCAAAAACCTGTCCGCATAACAGAGTTTCTCGACAGCATCGATCCGGAAACCCATCCGGGCGATCACCTTTCCTGAAGGATTCTGAAAATTTTTGATGCACCCCAAAATTTTCGCAACCTTTTTTGGGAGGGTCCGGCAACATAATCCTGCCAGCCGGTGCGAACCCGGCTGATCTGGGGGGAAGTATGGCACATATCCATCTTGAAGACGGATCGTTTACCCTGTTCTGGGTAGGGATCTGGTGGCTGGTGGCGGTCCTGGCAGTTGCCTGCGCACTGTTCTGGATCCGGAGAAAGGGAAAACCGGATTCCCGCATCATAACGCTTGCTGCGCTCTGCACGGCAGCAATGTTTGCCATATTCCAGGTGGAGATCCCGCTTCCCGTAGGGGCCGTTCACCTCAATATGACCCCTCTTGTCGGTATCCTGACCGGCCCGGTCATCGGGACGCTCGTCGTTTTTATTGTAAATATCCTGTCGGCGGCAATCGGTCACGGGGGATGGGGGCTTATCGGTGCAAACACGCTCGTAAATGCATCCGAAGTCCTGATCGGGTACCTGGTATTCAAAGCAGGAGCCGGGCGGATACAGAGCCTGTTTGCCCGGGCGGGAGTTGCAACCCTTGCAGGTCTCTTTGCCGGGAACTGCATTATGGTGGGCATAATTCTCGTATCCGGCATCCAGGGAGTAACGCAGGGGGCTGCACAGATTTTCTATGGCCTTTCGCTCCTTGTTGCAATCAACATGGGGGTCGCCGTAATTGAGGCAGTGATCACCGGTTATATCGTGGCGTACCTGGGCAGGACCCGGCCGGATCTGCTTTTCGGAAAGAAGGGGGAGTCCGGATGACGCTCTCCGGAGATCAAAGGAGTTTTCTTCTTTTTGGGGTTGCGGCCCTCGCATTCCTGGCAGCTGCAATTCTTGCATTCCAGATAACCGGACAGCTGGATATTGAGGAACGGTTCCACCAGGCAGTCGGGCTACCTGCCGAAGATGAAGTTGGCGGGTCACCAGGATTATTCGGATTTGGCATCGAGGGTAATTTCGTCTCGTATGGCGCGATCCTTGCAATTCTCATCATTATATGTTTCATCGCAATCCGATACATGAAAGGACTGGGATGACGACTACTGATTTTCTTTTTTATCTTTTATTCCCGATGAATCGAGCCTTCCCGATTTCCTGAACTGTTCGAGTTCGTCCATGCGGTTGATATTCGTGAATGTAAGGAGATCCGGATCAAATTTCCTGAGATCCCGGACCGGTACGTACCGAACCCTTGCAAGGGGAAACATCTCCCGCATGGATCGCGATTCGGGATCTTCGAGGAACCGAATCAGTGCGTCGCGGCGATACACCGCATGGAGCGGTTCGAACATTTTTTCATGGTGACAGGGAACCGCGACGTCATTTCCTTCGGCACATCCAAAAAGATAATCAACGATTGCCGGGTTCACGCAGGGCATGTCGCAGGCAGAGACAAAAATGTACTCCCCGTGAGCGGCTTTTGCTCCCGCATGAAGGCCTCCAAGCGGCCCCACGCCTTTCCGGATATCGCTCACGCAGGTAATTCCCGGTAAAAAGGAGAACCGGCTGCATTGCTCCGGGTCCCGGGCTGCAAGAATAATTTCATCCGTTACTTTCCGGAGTGAGGAGGTCAGGATTTCAATAAAGGTTCTGCCTTTGTATTCGAAAAGTGATTTTTCCCGGCCTTCCGCCCGACGGGCTTTCCCCCCGATGAGAATGAGTGCCGATCTCACGGGTGTACGCTCCGGAAACCGGCGATACGGGAATGATGTGCGATACTGGCAGGAAGATCTGCAGCCGGGAATTTGGCCGGTTTTTCTGAACCGATGCCAATTGCCCATCCTGTATCCATTCTGTTCCTGAAGACGGGTAAGCGGGCTGGCAGGTTATGGGCGCCCATCCCAAAAAGGATCGATTGGTAACAATCTGTCCTGAATGCCTTGAAAATGGATGTAATCGGGAAAAATAGCGGTGCCATCTCACAATTCAGGAGGGGGCCCGTAAAAGACATCTCATCTCTTATCCCACAATTTTTTCCCGAACCACATATCCTACGCAGGCCATCACCGCAATGAAGAGTACGATAGCGACCAGGTATGCGAGCCCGGCCGCGAGAACGTACGGAAGGCCCACGAGCAGTGCCGCAAATATCAGGAAACAGACGACACCTATCAGAACATCAAGCAACCGTGGATCCATGCAGGTACCTGTTGTCCTTCCTACTGATATGTAATTTATGCGTGTCACCTGTCCGCCACGCTCTTCATCTTCCCGGACAATTCTCCTCTATGGACCGGAACGAAGCACTTACCCTTCTCACCAGCCATGTCCCGGATAAGCACCTGGTTTCCCACTGCATAGCGACCTCCGCCGTCATGAAAGCCCTCGCACCACATTTCTCTGCGGATCCGGACGAATGGGAGCTCGCTGGTATCCTTCACGACATCGATTACTGCGAAGTCGGGGGAGATATGCAGCGGCATGGTCTCGTTGGCTACGATATCCTCATTTCCCGGGGGGTTCCGGAACAGGTCGCGCGCATCATACGGGAGCACAATCATTTCCTTTTCGGCGGAAATTACAAGCAACCGGTTGAAATTGCCCTCCAGGCAGCAGACAGCGTCTCCGGGCTTATAACTGCATGTGCCCTCGTGAAACAGGGAAAACTTTCTGAAGTCTCACCTTCAACGGTCAAGAAAAAATTCAAGGAGAAATCCTTTGCCGCAGGGTGCGACCGTGACCGGATACGACTGATTGAACCGCTTATCGGACTGGATGAATTCTATGGAATCGCGATTGCCGGCCTTATGACCGTCAGAGAGGAACTTGGCCTTACTTAGAATACGAAGTCAGGACACAAAGGCAGCATTGAAAGGAGTGCGAAATGACAAGTGACGAACGGGATATTGTTCTGAACCATCTGCGGGTAACAGGGAACGATCTCCTGCAAAAGATCGATCCGCGCCTGATACCCGGGCCAGGACTTCCGTTGGGATATGCCCTGAAAGGGGCACGCGACAGCAGCGGGGTAGCGGGCTTCCGGATCTACGTTCCTGACAATCCCGGGCAGGAACGTACGTCTCCCGGTGTGTTTGGGGCTGAACCGGATATCTCCCGGATAATTATCACTGCAATGAGATTTGATCCAAAGATCCGCAGCGCAGCGATAATCCGGTGCACAAAACCAGTCTGTCTCCTGGCAGAGAACCTCTTTTTTGAGGTTGCGACATTCGATGCAGCAAAGGAACCGCCGGGCACCGGCACCCAGGACTGGGGGGTTGCATCGTGTTGCGGCAGGGAGGGTGTTCCTGTGGTAATCGCAAATAATCCCGCACCGGGAAAACCGGCGTACCTTCGTTTTTTGGGGGAATCGCCGGAAAATGTGGCAACCAATATCCTTATGTTATCAAACCGCGTGATAAATATAGAAATTCAGGATAGATCCGAATGGGAATAAAGCCATCTTACGTTAAATCACTCGGCGAAGAGATCCTCATGAAGGCGCCGGACAAATTTTCGGGCAGTTTTGATGAGAACAAGCAGACCCTGATGAAAGAAACCACTGTTGAGAGCAAGCGCGTCCGGAACCGCATCGCCGGATACGTTGCAAGAAAAATAAATACAGGAAGACGCCCATAGAAACGTATGTTTGAGGGCGTCCTTCCTGCTATCATCACTCCTTTTAAAAGAAATCCCTCGATGGATCTCGATATCGAGGGTCTTCGTGCGAACATCCGGTTTCTCCTGTCCCAGGGCATCCATGGTATCGTTCCCTGCGGTTCGACCGGGGAATCTGCGACTCTTACCATGGAAGAGCACGAGAAGGTAATCGAGGTAACGATTGATGAAGTGAACGGGCAGATCCCGGTTCTCGCGGGTACTGGTTCCAACAACACCGCGGAAGCCATCCGTATTACAAAATCCGCCCTGGACGCAGGAGCCGATGGCGCTCTTGTCATCAGCCCGTACTACAATAAGCCAAACCGGTCCGGTCTTGTCAGGCACTACTCGATGCTTGCGGATCTCGATATTCCTATCGTAATCTATAATGTCCCCGGAAGGACCGGCCAGAACCTTGCCGCTGACCTGGTTATCGAGCTCGCGCAGCACCCGAATATTGTCGGTGTCAAAGAAGCAAGCGGGGACGTCGCCCAGATCTCACGGATCATTGAAGGCACCCTTGATGAGGATTTCCAGGTGATTTCCGGGGATGACAACCTCACGCTCCCCATTCTGTCACTGGGTGGCGGCGGCGTCATCTCGGTCGCCGCAAACGTGGAACCTGCCCGCATGGTTGCAATGTTTGAAAGTTTCTGTGAAGGGGACCTTGAAACGGCACTCGATCTCCATTACGAACTTGCACCGCTCTTCCGATCCATGTTCATAGATACGAACCCGATTCCGGTGAAGAAAGCAGTCGAACTCAGGGGAATGGCAGCAGGACCGGTCCGTTTGCCTCTCGATGAACTTGATGCAGGAAAGACTGCCCAGCTCAAAGAGGTGCTTGCAAGATATGATTAAAGTCGCCGTTTGCGGGGCACTCGGCCGTATGGGAACTACTATCGGCCGTATGGCGAATGAAGCAGAGGATCTGGATCTTACCGGCGGTATAGATATCAAGCCCGGTTCTTTTTTCGGTGCTGAGGTCGTTGAATCTTCAAAAATCAGTGATTTCCTTGCAGCGAAAAAACCCGATGTCCTGATTGATTTCACGGTGGCATCTGCATCGGTCGTAAACGTCAAGGCCGCAGCCCGGGCAGGAACGGCCCTTATTATCGGAACCACCGGATTTACCGATGCGCAGCGGGCAGAGATGCAGGAATCGATTGAAGGCCATGTCCCGGCAGTTATCTCCAGCAATTTCTCGATTGGGGTCAATATCTTCTGGAATCTTATACGGGAAGCAGCGCGCCAGCTGCCCGATTACGATATCGAGGTTATTGAGGCCCACCACCGGTACAAGAAAGACGCCCCAAGCGGAACCGCCAAAACCATTCTCCAGATTCTTGACGATACCGTGGGGAAACGGGAAAAAGCCTATGGCCGGGAAGGTATGAAAGAGCGGGGATCCGAGATCGGAGTTCACGTTATCCGGGGCGGGGATATTGTCGGGGACCACAGGGTTATGTTCTGCCGGAATTTTGAGACAATCGAATTGTCTCACCGCGCGTACGACCGTGCGGTCTTTGCGTCAGGAGCGCTCAAGGCCGCCCGGTGGGTTGTCGGCAAAAAACCGGGCGTTTACGGTATGCCTGACGTTCTCTCCCTGAAAAAATAAAATCCCATCCGGGTTATCGGTGGAAAAAAACTGACCGGTGCCCACGTTTCATTCCCTTTTTGAAAAATGCCTGTAAAAAATATATTTCCCGCAGTTTTCTTCAAAAACGAAATTTATTTTTATGAATTTGTCTAACCATGAGACATCAATTCATAAGGAGTTGCGAATTTTGTCAGCAGTTGTCGATAAAGAAAAATGTACCGGTTGTGAAACCTGCGTGGATGCCTGTCCCGCTTCCGCGATTACCATGGAGAACGAAAAGGCCAAGGTTGACAAGGATCTGTGCGTGGACTGCGAAACCTGTGTTGATGCCTGCCCCTCCGAAGCAATCCACATGGAATAAAATCGCACGAATTAAATACTCGTGCACGATAGGACTTCTCACTATGATCAAAGTAGGAGTGCTCGGTGCCACCGGTGCGGTCGGACAGCGCTTTGTCCAGCTGCTTGCCGATCACCCGTGGTTCAAACTGACGACACTTACGGCATCAGAGCGGAGTGCGGGAAAACTCTATTCGGATGTGGTGAAATGGCGGCTGGATGTCCCGTTTCCGGAAAAGATCGGGAAAATCACTGTCAGTCCGACGTCCGTAAAGGCCCTGAAGGATGTGGACCTCGTTTTCTCGGCCCTTCCGGCAGAGATTGCGACCGATATCGAAGCAAAAGTTGCAGATGCCGGAGTTGCGGTCTGCAGTAATGCAAGCTCGCACCGGATGGTTCCGGATATTCCGCTCGTGGTTCCCGAAGTAAACCCGGATCACCTGGGACTCATCGATGTCCAGCGGGACAAAGGCCGTGACGGGTTTATTGTGACGAACCCGAATTGTTCCACCATCATGATGGTGATGGCACTTGCTCCCCTCCGGAAATTCGGGTGGACCGATATCCGGGTATCAACCATGCAGGCGATTTCCGGTGCGGGGTTCGAAGGCGTTGCTGCAATGGGGATCTACGATAACGTGATCCCTTACATCGGCAAAGAAGAGGAGAAGATGGAGACCGAGACCCTCAAGATCATGGGAAAACTCAAGGGTGACCATATAGAAGATGCCCCCTTCAGGGTAAGCGCGAGCTGCCACCGGGTTCCCGTAATAGATGGTCATACGATGGCAGTCTGGGCGGATATCAATAAACCGGTTGCTGATGTCATCAAAGCATACCGCACTTATAAGCCTCCCATCAAAGGTCTTCCAACCCAGCCTGCGAAATCGGTCCTGTATCTCGATGATTCAGACCGGCCGCAACCCCGGCTTGACAGGAACCGCGGAAATGGCATGACCGTGTCTGTCGGAAGGGTCCGGGAAGGTATCCGCTTTGTGGCAATGGGACACAACACGATTCGGGGAGCTGCAGGAGCATCAATCCTGAATGCAGAACTCATTCATTCCAGAAAGTATCTCTGACGTCACGGGAGAGATCATGCTAAAAGAGAACACAGTATTCGTAGGGAACAAGCCCGTAATGAACTATGTGCTTGCAGTAGTAACGCAATTCAACAATGGTGCTGAGCAGGTCGCAATCAAGGCACGGGGAAAAGCAATTTCCCGGGCTGTCGATACCGCTGAGATTGCCCTGAATCGTTTTCTTGATGGTGTGAGTAAAAAAGATATCCAGATTTCAACTGAGATTATCGATACTGATTCCGGAAAGACAAATGTTTCCAGTATCGAGATCGTCCTCGGAAAATAACCTATATTTTCCGGCGCAGTTCCCGTAAAGTACGAGGGTGCGGGACGGGTTCTCAGAGTGCCGGCGGAATTGTAAAGGTCCGATACCAGAAAACATATATGACGAAGTTCTCCCATGTACTGATAATGCGTAAATACGCGACTGCAGTACTTTTTCTCCTGCTCATTTCGGTCGCTTATCCAGCCATGGCAGCTGATGATAACCGGTATAGTTATATCTCTGTCCAGTCAATCGACGTAAATCTTACAAATACTACTGCAAATATCACGGTTCACTATCAGCTTGACGGTGGTGCAACGTTCATTCTTTTTTTCCTCGGGAAAAATGATCTCCGGCAAAAACTTGAAAAAATATTGAATTATGAGGACCCGCAGGTGACTTCAATCGATATGGACTCTGCTTCGTTTACCGTGGAAAATGTTTCATACCGGTATGGGGATGGGATATACTGGTTCCCCCGCCATGAATTCGGGATTACTTCTCCCATGCTGGTCCTCCAGACACCCCGGCTTATCCGGGAGTATAGCAATACTTCCGAATTCCCCAATGGGATCGGGTATTTTGGATAATCTGCATTTAACCCTCTTCCGTTAACCCTCTGTTCTATCCTGAAATAATATACCGGATAGCGGAAGCAGATTGATACCCTGGATTTCTGACTTTTTTTGTAGGGAATAATGATTCCGGGTGTTCATCAGGACGCACGGGGACCTGTCGGAAAAATTCAGGGGCCGGGAGATTCCGGCAGGATTGGAATATGCGGTTTTGCAATAAGCACAAAAGGGAGCCGGTTCAGATTACTTCAATGATAACCGGCTGTGCATGCTCAGCAACCCATTTATTCGCAAAGTGCTGGATAGCAACTCCGAGAAATGCAAGTCCGAGACCTACAATCGTTGAATATGCTATATATTTTATCGCTACATCCGGTCCAATGGGAAAATTCTGCAGATGGTTTACTGCAAGGATATAGATACTTGCACCATAGGCAATCAGGCCGATAGCGCTTATAAAGAACGGGAATACGATCACTTTCCCGAGCCCTTCCCGTTCATTTGAATAGATATCGATAATGATTCCTATCGATGCAACAATCCCTGCACCCATGAGCCACCAGATCGCCCCGTAAATAAATGCCATGAGATAGAGGAATACCCCGAAGCTTCCGTCGGAATAATACTGAAGGATGGCAACCATGCCCATAACGATGCCAATAATTGCAAGGAGAATACTGGAACCATACGTGGCTACCGATATCCTCCCCCGGGAGAGGGACAGGCGGAAGGTGTCCACCATGTTTCGGATTGGTTCATCGAGTCCGAATCCCTTGTACAGGAGGTAACTCCCGATGACACCTACGACAATGATGGTTGCAATTCCCGGAAATCCAAGGAGGTACGCCCCGGCATAGAAGAGCATTGCAAGACCTATCGGGACCAGCACGATCCGGGAGATCTTCGGGTCATCGAGCAGTTTTTTCAGGATATAATAGGTCCCCTCCAGATTTGGCATCTGGGATACGATAACCCGACGGATACTGGTTACCGGGATCCGGGACTGGATGATCGGGATGACAAATTCATCTTCGGCACCATCCGATATAAGAATACAGTTCGATGTCCTGGTATCGGTTATGACCTGATCGAGAGTCTTTGCGATCTTTCTGTCACCCTCGATCATATGCATATGGTTACCGGAGATAACGGCAACTTCTGCCTCCTCGCCTTTGGCAATCAGTTCATCGTAGATCTTGACTGCCATAAAAATTGCATTCAGATCCGAATCCTCCGGATCAGCAAGAGCTAAAGTGGTAGCGGCATTGATACAGGCATCCCTGCCGACAACAGGGCTGTTCACCCCTGCTTTGTACCCGATATCATCATCCCGGTCTACGCTGAGAACAAGGGTACGTCCCTGGGACATTCTTGTTATAAAAAATGTTGTTATTCGTATAAATGCATTGCTGACGTATTCTGAAAAAAGAAAGGAATTAGGCGGATTATATCATTTTTGAGCGCTGGAGAAGGAGAATATCGTCCGTGGTAAGTTTTTCACCGGCACGGAACATCTTGAAGATCTGCTCTGCTTCCTTCCTTACAGCCTTCTGCTCTTTCGTGGTCTTGGTCTTCTTGGTCTTCTTCCGGAGACCGCTGATAACCTTATCGTAATCCCGGAGTTCCTTCTGGCATGCAATGAAGTACTTGTGCTCGGCGTCCGCAGTCTCCTGTGCTTCCACAAAGCTCTTGTGTGCGGCATCTGCCGCTTCACGGGACTTGTCGGCTTTCCGGTAGAACTCAACCATCAGGTCATGGTGTTTCTGGGCGAGTTCCGCCGCTTCGGTAACTTTTGCATGAAGGTCGGATGCCCCTTTGCGGAAGTCGCGGGCTTCGGTTATTTTGGTCCGGATTTCCTTGTTCTGCTCGAGCTCCGCTTCCTGCTCGCGGACGGTCTCCTTCATCTGTTTGATCTTTTCGATGAGTTCCCGTTCTTTATCTGTGGTGAAGACTTCGGTCTGCTGCCGGAACTCGAGGTATTCGATCTGCTTCTGCAGTTCCTTTAATCCCCGGTTCTTGAGTGAGCCGTGTTCTTTCTTGAAAGCCTCGATGTCTTCAAAGAGCTTATTTGCTTTCTCGTTCAGCTCATTCCGCTGGTCCTTAAGTGTCTGGACATCGTTATTGGATTTGTCCCGCAGCTCCTTGTTTTTCTGAGCTTCTTCGACAAACTCCCGTGTCTGACCGTTTAAGGTATTTCTCTCGCGGGCATGTTTGCTTGCGAGAGCATTCAGCTCGTTCCGGTGTTCTTTGTGTTGTTCAGACTCCGCGAGAATCTTCTTTCTTTTCTCGATAAGATCATTCAGCATGCACTATCAATCCTCAAATCGAACGCCCGTACAGGAAGCAAACAGGACAGTGCACAAGATAAAACAGAAACCGCATTTTTTCGGGCAGACGGATCGCGAGATTGGTTCCCGGTACGTTTTCCCGAGTTGGGATATTCGCCCGGACCCGCAGGAACCTGCAGCCCTTGTTCATCTGTCTGTTCATGGTGTTCAACTCCGATACACAGGCCGGAACAGGAAATATCCGGCCCACCTCTCCGCTTCCTGAGCGAGGGGAAATCTGGGCGATTTCTATTATATAAACGCCATTTCTCTTCTTAATGATTTCGCCGGCAGGCTCCGGAAAAATTCATAAAAAAAGAACCGGGAATATCCGATGCGCCTGACAAATGAGGAGGCTAAATTTTTTGGTTAAGCGAAATTAATGAGGAGATAACCTTCAGGTTATCCGACCCATTCCAGAAGTCCGCCGCCGCTGTTCATCTCTTTTGCCCGCCGGTTCTGGGGCATCTCGACAGCTCTTGGGTTCGACTTCCTGGCTTCCATGTCCTGGACTATGGTCTTATAGGACTGGCGGGTTCCGAGTAACTGGGTGTTCTTGACGCCGGTCATGATTGCAAGAACCCTGACTTTGCCCTCCATATCACTTCTGACACGGGCACCCCAGATGACATCTGCGTGGGGGTCAAGTTCGTACGTGAGGGTGGTTGCAATCTCTTCTGCATCCTGGAGCGTAAGGTCAGTTCCTCCGGTAATGTGGATCAGGCTGCCGGTTGCGCCACGGTAATCGATATCGAGCATCGGGTTCCCGAGGCATTCGCGGACAACGCTTTCGGATTTGTTCTGCTGCTTGCTCTCACCAACGAGCATGACTGCGACACCGCCCTTGCTCATGATTGCCCGGACATCTGCGTAGTCGATATTGATGAGTGACGGTTCGGTAATGGTCTCGCTGATGCCCTTTACCGTTTCCCCGATGAGCTGGTCCATGACAGAGAATGCCTGGCCGAGCGGGAGGTTCGGGACAAAGTTCTTGAGTCGGTTGTTATCGAGGACGATAACCGAATCTGCGGCAGCGGAGAGCGCCTCCATTCCTTCTTCAGCGCGAATCAGGCGTGCCTTTTCAACCTGGAACGGGTAACTTACCATCCCGACCACGATTGCCCCCTGCTCCTTTGCAATCTGTGCAACCACCGGTGCAGAACCGGTACCGGTACCTCCACCCATACCTGCCGTAATGAAGACCAGGTCAGCGGATTCGAGGATTGCCTCGAGGGTTGGCCTGGCCATCTCGGCTGCGCGTTTCCCGACATCCGGGTAACCGCCGGCACCGAGTCCGCGGGTAAGGGATTTCCCGATTAAGATGCGTTTGTCAGCCTGGATCATATCCAGGTGCTGTTTATCGGTGTTGATCGCGATTGTCTCAGCACCGGAGACACCCATGTGGTGGATGCGGTTTACCGTGTTGTTCCCTGCGCCTCCGCATCCGATGATGACGATCCGGGGTTGCCCTACGAAATCGTCCTCAAATGCGGGGGTTTTCGCATCTTTTTCGATCTCTGCGTTTTTCAGAGCCTCGTTAATAATGGTCTGCATTTCATACCCTCCTTATACCTTGAATGAAACCTGGTCGCTGTCTTTCAGGACGCGTGTTGCACGCTTCTCGATGAGGTCACGGACTGCAGTCCTGACTGCTTCAGAGATGTTCGGGAATTCCCCGGCTTCCACCATCTTCTCGAGCATGCTTATCTGCTGCTCCGGCAGTCTGAGTGTTATCCGCTGCATCATCTGTATCTCTCTTTTCTGACATATGTCTGACATATGTCATCCAATTGTCAGACAGAGAGAACCTTAATGTCTGACCAACCAGATGTATCAGACTACACATTATCACTATATAAGTATTTCGATTTGTTTTGTGTTTCACAAAATGGGGGAAATGATTTAAGGAGACTCACGCAACCATTCTGAAGACAGGACCCTGAAATGACCGGCGGACTACTGAAAAAAGCGGTGCATGGAGGCGGTATAAAGCAGTTCGGGGAATGTACCCGGAAAAGTGCGATTGATTTCAGCGCCAGCCTGAATCCACTGCCCCCCCGGGTTGACTGGATACCGGATCCTGACGACCTTTCCTGCTATCCGGATGATGGATACTCCCGCTTAAAATCAGCCATAAGCCGGGTGTCCGGAAGACCTGAAGAAGAAATCTGCGTGGGGAATGGATCTGTCGAATTGCTCCGGGTTTTTTGCGCGGCCAGACTGGGTCCGGGCAGTTCGTTCGTTACCGAAGATCCAACTTTTGGCGAATATGCGCTGTCTGCGGAAATTACCGGCGCCCGGCGCGCGAACCCGGGTGAAATCCCCGGTGTCAGTTTCATCTGCAATCCCAATAATCCGACCGGAATGCTCCGTACCCGATCCGCGATGCAGGCCCTTCTCAAAGAATCTGAAGAGCAGGGAACGTTCCTGTTCCTGGACGAAGCATTTATCGAACTTGCCGATACCCCGGAGAGCATTTCCGATATCCGCAGTGCAAATCTTTTCATTCTTCGGTCTCTCACCAAATGCTTCTCTGTCCCGGGCATACGGTTCGGATACGGATTCGGCGACACGGATCTTATTGAAACTATCGAACTTATGCGCCCGCCCTGGTCAGTAAATGCCTTTGCCGAATCGTTCGCGATAGCGGCCCTGCAAAAACTCGGCGACCTCGAATCTTCGCGGGAATATATCCGCAGGGAACGCGAACGGCTCGCCGCTGCGCTGACCGATCTCGGCTTTTCGGTTAC
>JBDKRP010000104.1:0-14708 GCA_039683275.1 Methanoregulaceae archaeon
GCTAAGAACCGGAAGGTTCAGCATGGTGATACTACTATGGCAGAAGTGGTCGAGGTATTAGTACCCGGCGGAAAAGCGACAGCCGGTCCGCCATTAGGACCGTCGCTCGGACCACTCGGTATCAACGTCAAAGCGGTAGTCGACGAAATCAACAAGAAGACGTCGACGTTCAACGGGATGCAGGTCCCGGTCAAGGTGGAGGTCGACGACAAGAAGAACTTCACCGTGACCGTCGGTATCCCCCCGACGACCGCTCTCATCAAGAAAGAGGTTGGTATTGAGAAAGGGTCCCCCGAACCAAACGCAAAAATGGTCGGGAATCTGCCGTTCGATGCTGCTGTCAGAATCGCCCGCATGAAACTCGAAGGCATGCTCTCGTACGAGGTCAGGACTGCCGTTAAGGAAGTCATCGGCACGTGCGTGAGCGTCGGAGTTACGGTCGATGGCAAGAAGCCCAAAGAGGTCCTTGCCGCGATCGATGCAGGCGCCTACGACAGCCAGCTCAAAGCGTAGAAGTCAAGCAACCCATAGGAGATCGGTTCGGTCGAAAACTATGGAGGAATCTGATGGTTGAAAAGGCCAAGATCCTTGAAGCCGTGAAAACGGCTATTGAAAAAGCGCCTAAACGCAAATTCTCTGAGAGTATAGATATTACCATCAATCTCAAGAATATCGACATGGCGCAGCCGAAAAATCGTATCGACGAGACGATTCTTCTCCCGAACGGCTTTGGCAAAAACGTAGGGATCGTTGTCATCGGAAAAGGTGACATCGTAACCCAGGCAAAGGAGGCCGGCGTGGACCTGATCATGGGCCCCGAAGAAGTCGAACGACTTGGCGGCCAGCCCCGCGAGGCCAGGAAGATTGCCGGGCAGTACCGGTTCTTCCTTGCGGAAACCGCAGTGATGCCCATTGTCGGTCGTCACCTCGGTCCCCGTCTCGGTCCCCGCGGCCGTATGCCGATGCCAATCCCCGGCGGTATGGATATCCGCCCGATAGTCGAGAAGCTTCGGAATTCGGTCAAGATCAGGACGAAAGACAAGAAAGTCTTCTCCGCGAAGATCGGGTCTACGACAATGACCCCGGATCAGCTTGCCGAGAACCTCGATTCGGTCTTAAAGAGGATCGAGTCGGTTCTGGAACAGGGCAGCATGAACGTCCGGTCCGTCTATGTCAAGACCTCGATGGGACCCGCCGTGAGGGTGGTCTGAAATGGCACTCTACACGCGGCACCTCCCTGAGTGGAAGAGGAAGGAGATCGCAGAGATCAAGCGCCTGTCGGGAGAATACACTCTCGTCGGCCTGGTCGATATGTACGGTATCCCCGCAAAGCAGGTTCAGCAGATTCGGAGGAACCTTCGCGGGAAAGCGACGATCCTTGTCACCAGGAACACCCTGATCCAGCACGCAATCGCCGAAATGGGCGGAAACCTGAAGGCGATTGCAGATCACATCTCAGGGCACTCCGCACTGATCTTCACGAACGACAACCCGTTCAAGCTCTTCAAGCAGCTCGAGAAGACCAAGACCAAGATGGCGGCAAAAGCCGGTGAAACTGCACCGGAAGATATTGTCGTTGCCAAGGGTCCCACGAGCTTCAAACCCGGCCCCATTGTCGGGGAGCTCCAGCAGGCCGGTATCCCGGCTGCTATCGAAGGCGGGAAAGTCCGTATCAAGGACACAAAAGTCGTCGTCAAGAAAGGCGCTGTGATCAACGCAAAGCAGGCAGATGTGCTTGCCAAGCTGGATATCAAGCCGATGGACGTCGGCCTTATCCTGCAGGCAGCTTTCTACGAAGGCGACATCTACGAGCCGTCTGTCCTTGCAGTCGATGAGACAGTGATCCTCGGTCAGCTCACGCTCGCGTCACAGCAGGCATTCAACCTGTCGGTCAATGCCGCTATCCCGACGAAGGAGACCATCGTCCCGATCATCACGAAGGCTGCCCGCGAGGCACGGAGCCTTGGTATCGAGGCGAGCGTCTACGAGCGCGATGTCATTGATGCGATTATTGGAAAAGCGTACAGAGAAATGTCAGTCCTGAAGGGACTCGTAAAATAATTTGAGGTGAATGAGATGGAGTATATCTATGCAGCCCTGCTTCTGCACAAAGCAGGCAAGGGAATCGACGAGAAGAACGTGAAGGCAGTCCTTACTGCCGCCGGTATCGCTGTTGACGACGCACGTGTCAAGGCACTCATTGCAGCCCTTGACGGTGTGAACATCGAGGAAGCCATTGCAAAGGCAGCAGCCGCACCCGTCGCGGTCGCAGCCGCCCCGGCCGCAGCAGGTGCAGCAGCACCCGCAGCCGAGGAGCCCAAGGAAGAGCACAAGAAGGAAGAGGAAGAGAGCGGCATGGCAGGGCTTGGCGCCCTGTTCGGCTGAACTCACTTTTTTCTTCGCAATAATTTCCTCTTAATTGATAGTTTGTTCTGTTTTCGTGCACCGTTTCTCCAATCATGCGTTAATTCATTCCCGTATCTCCCAAAAACCGCAGGAATCACCCCACGGACTTATCTAGGAAAAGGAATAATGTAAAAATTAAAATAGGGAACCCGCACGATCCCGGAGAGGGAGACACGGGGAGTGTTGTACATGAGGTATCAGGAAAACCAGGCGATCCAGGGAGGACACTACAAAGATCTGCTCTGGATATCCATGATCCTCGCGACAACCGTACTTGCAATTCTCGCCCAGCTCCTGGGCCTCTCCCGGGGCATCATCGACATCTACCCGTTCCTGTACCTCTTCCCGCTCATCATCGTCGCCTACGCGTATCCCTCCCGGGGCGTCCTCTTCACCCTCGTCATGAGCTGGGTGTATATCGGCCTCGTATACGTGAACGGCAACTTCACCCTGCAGAACCTTGCGGTCAGCACAGTCTGGTTTGTGGTCTACATCACGATAGGGATCGTAATCTCCTCCTATGCCGAGAGCTGGCGGACCGAGGAGAAGCGGTACAAGGGCATCTTCGAGAACTCCCAGGCCGGGACCCTCACGGTCGAACTCGGAAACCGTACCATCAGCAATCTCAATGATACGTGTGCATCCATGCTCGGGTATGAGAGGGGGGCGCTGAAGGGAGCACCGGTCGATCAGATGTGGGCAAATGCCGGGGACCTGGAATCATTCCTGTACCTGATTGGAAAGGAGCGGCGGATAGCGGACCGTGAGGTCAGGCTGAAACACCGGGATGGTTCTCTCCGTTGGGCCCTCCTCTCCGCAGGAAAGATGCCCTGGAATACCGCCATTCTCTCGGTTGTCGATATTACTGCCCGGAAAGAAGCCGAGGAAGAACTGCGGCGGCTCTACGCCGAACTGGAACAGCGGATCCTTGCCCGGACCGCCGATCTGAACATCGCGAACGAGAGCCTGAAGCGGGAGATAGCCGAGCGGACCCGGGCCGAGCAGAAGACCGGGATCGCCAACCGGAAACTCACGATGCTCTCGAGTATCACCCGGCACGATATCCTCAACCAGGTCTCAGCGATGGTCCTGTACCTCTCCCTTCTCGAAGAGACCTGCACGGACCAGGAATGCCTGGACTACACCCACAAGATCATGAACCTGACCCAGCTCATCCAGAAGCAGATCGGGTTTACCCGGGATTACCGGGAAGTCGGGGCGGACGTCCCGCTCTGGCAGAATCTCCAGGCAGTTATCCGGAAAGCCGCCGGCATGATCGATCTCGGGCAGATCAGGATCGCTGTCAATATCCGGGATACCGAGGTCTATGCCGACCCGATGTTCGAGAAGGTCATGTACAACCTCTTCGATAACGCCATCCGTCATGGCGGGCACGTGACGACGATTGCTTTTTCCGCGAAAGTTTCAACAGAGGGGAACCTGATCGTTTCCTGCGAGGACAACGGGGCCGGAGTGCCGGACCGGGTCAAGGAGAGCATATTCCGGCGGGAATACTACAAAAACACCGGGTACGGCCTCTTCCTCTCCCGGGAGATCCTTGCAATGACAGACCTTTCCATCCGGGAGACCGGGACGCTGGGAACCGGTGCACGGTTCGAGATCACCGTTCCTCCCGGGAGATTCCGGTGTTCCACGGAAAATCCCACCGTATAACGCAATGCAATAGTATCCAAAGGAGAATCACCCGTAATTCCGGCTGGTACGGAATCACCCGGATTTTCCCGGATCCCGCGGAACGCCCGCACCCTCAAATAATCCCTGATGCAAATCATTTACCGGGAGATAGTATGGATCCGTTCATGAAGGCAGCAGTCGATGAGGCGAAGGAGGGTCTTCGGCAAGGGGGAATCCCGATCGGATCGGTCCTTGTCCAGGACAACACGATCATCGGGAGGGGGCACAACCGGAGGGTGCAGGACAACGATCCCGTCATCCACGCGGAGATCGATTGTCTCCGGGATGCGGGCCGGATCGGCTCGTACAAAAACACCATCCTGTACTCAACCCTGATGCCCTGCTTTCTCTGCGCAGGAGCCGCAGTCCAGTTCGGCATCCCGAAAGTTATTGTCGGGGAATCCCGGAATTTCAAAGGGGCCCGCGACTTCATGGAGGAGCACCGGATAGAGGTTATCGATCTCGACCTCCCGGAGTGCGTCCAGCTCATGCGGGAATTCATTGAACAGAAACCCGGGCTCTGGGAAGAGGATATCGGGGAACTCTGAGAAATACGACCATGATCGACAAACGTTTCTTCCCTGCTCTTGCCCTCGTGCTCCTTCTCGCGGCCGGAATCGCAGGGGTCATCTTCGTCCGGCCCATGCCGGTATCTTCGGCATCCGGGGGGGCCGTGCAGGCCGAGGCAGCTCCGACGGTCGACCGGGACGTGATCTTCCAGGTCGGGACGTTTGACGCGCTGCTGAAAAGCAACTACGAAGGCAGTTATACGGCGGGCAACCTGACCCGGGAGGGGGATCTCGGGATCGGGACGTTTGATGCCCTTGACGGCGAGATGATAGTCCTGGACGGGACCGTGTATGATGTAAAATCCGATGGGACAGCCTACAGGGTTCCTGCCGATACAACCGTTCCCTTCGCGACAGTCACCTTCTTTGAGCCGGATATCGCGTTCACGGAGCCGGAAGCCGGCAACCTGTCGGTAATCATGCGGGACATCAATGCAAAACTGCCCACGGAAAATTACTTTTATGCCGTGAAGATAACAGGGACATTCCCGTACGTGAAAACCCGGAGCGTGCCCCGGCAGGAAAAGCCGTACCCGAACCTCACGGCTGCGGTTGCAAACCAGTCGGTATTTGAATTCAGGAATGTATCCGGAACCGTTCTCGGTTTTATTACACCGGATTACGTGCAGGGAATCAATGTCCCGGGCTACCATCTCCACTTCCTGACATCGGACGCGACCCGGGGCGGCCACCTCCTGGAACTCACCGTTCAGAACGCAACGGTGGAACTGGACACGACCAGCCGGTTTGCAATGGTTCTCCCGACCGGGGGTGCGTTCACGACCCTCCAGCTCGGGGGAGATATCAGTTCCGATACAGCATTCGTTGAGCAGGGCGGAAACACCGGCCCTGCGGAGAACGGATCGCGCGCCCGCTAGAGCACAGCGGCAATACCTGCTGGAAAGAAGGGGTGGTGGAACCCGCTGTCGGATCAGGCGCCGGTTCCGGTGGATCGCTCTTTTTCCTGCATCACGAGGACAAAATCGAATGCGTCCCGGTCGACCGGGGTGAGGCCCCGGTCCCGGCAGAACCCGCAGTAGGACGCGTACAGGGCATCAGTGGGATCGGGAAACGTGCCGTTTCCCAGGTACCCGCCTTCGCTCAGGAAATGCCAGAGACTCTCGAATTCCCCGCTTTCGTCCACCGTGGGAAGAGCGACCGACGTCCCGTCATCCAGGTTTCTTCGCTTGGAAAGGGCAGCAAACTGGGAATAAAAGTCCTGGATGGTGACAAGTCCCTGCCGGATATCGTAGAGATTCTGCTGGAGCTCCCGGAGCTTCTTCTCTTTTACTGCCGGGTCCTCTTTTTTTTCCGCTGGTTCCATGCTGCTCCATCGGCCGTGGCAGGCTCGTTGCTATACTGTATAAAAAAACCAATCTGCTATCAATATTGCGCTTTATATCCGGCAAAAATACACTGCCCGTAGGAAATACATCCATCTCCCAGCGGATATTGGGGGTTTATCCGGAAATCGAGCCCGCGTGCAGTGATCTCGTCCCGGATGGTCTCCCGGATGGCCCGGTTGATGGCAACGCCTCCGCTCAGGGTTACAAGCGGGAGATTCCGGTCTTCGGCAGCCCGTATGGCAAGCTCTGCGATTCCCCGGGCAAAGTTGTACTGGAAGGAGGCCGCAAGACCGGGCAGGGCCCCCGGACCGTTCCCGCTCCGGGCCTGCATCTCTGCAAACGCAGTTTTCAGGAGCGATCCGGTCGAAAATGTCTCGCATGACCCTTCCTTCCCAAACCTGAGATCCCAGGCCGACGGGGTTCCCGCTGCTGCCTGAGATTCCAGTTTCATCGCGGGCTCCCCATCATAGGTCCGCTCCCGGCAGATGCCGAAGAGGGCCGCTGCAGCATCGAGAACCCGGCCTGCACTTGTGGTCTTTGCCACATTGAACCCGGTTGCGACCTGTTTCCGGAGAACCCCGAGCTCGATACCGCCCCAGCCGCGTGCAGCAAGGAGTTCCTCCACATCTTCCGTGGGAAGGATCCCGTACAGCATCCGGTCCGGGAACCGGGTGGCAAGATCCCCGCCCGGCATCAGGACAGTCTCCAGGTGGGCGACCCGGTCGAGGTGCGGGACCTGTCCCGCAAAGATCTCCCCTCCCCAGATGGCCCCGTCATCCCCGTACCCGACCCCGTCAATCGCAATCCCCACGCAGGGTTCGGTGGTGGCAGCCGCAATATGGGCCCGGTGGTGCTGAACCGGGACCAGCTCGGCGCCGCACTGTGCTGCGAGCTCCCTCGCGTACCGGGTGGAGAGGAACTGCGGGTGGAGGTCGTGGGCTATCACGTCGTACTCTGCCCCGAGGAGTTTTCCGATCTTCCCGATGGTCTCCTGGAGGTACCCGAGCGTCGGGGGATTTCTCACGTTTCCTACGTGCGGGGACGTTATCGCAAACCCGTCCTTGTAGAGGGTCGCGTTGGCGTTCAGTTCGGGACCAACGCCCAGGATGCACCGGGATCCGAGATCGATAGAGGTCCTTCGCGGCGCAAGGCCCCGGGAGAGACGGATGATATACCCGTCCCGCATCACCGAGTCGTCGCACCGGTTCAGGATCGCCCGGTCATGGGCAAGGAAGAAATCCGCCTCGTCCCGGAGCCGCTTCACCGCATCCCGGGTCTCGGTTATCATCGGGTAGCCGGGCATATTGGCACTCGTCATGATCAGGAGCTTGTGGGAGAGGTGCGAGAAGAGCAGGTGATGCAGGCCGGTATAGGGCAGCATGCACCCGACCGTATGAAGATTGCTGATCCCGTCGTGGGAACCGTGGTCGCGCTTTTCCAGGACAAGAATGGGCCGCTCCGGGGACGTGAGCCAGCGCCGGTCTTTTTCCGAGACCCGCGCGATCTGCTCTACTGTTTCCAGAAGGCCCATCACCGCAAACGGCTGCTCTGATCTGCCCAGCCTGCGTTTCAGCTCCCGGGACGATTCCTCAACGCAGGCAAGGTGGAACCCCCCGATACCCCGGATCGCGGCAACAGAGCCGGCGTCAAGGAGCCGGGCTGTCTCCCGTATAGGATCGTCGCAGGGGATGGGCGTCCCGTTCTTATGGAGAATGCTGACCGAGGGGCCGCACCGAGCGCATGCAATGGTCTGGGCATGGTGTCTCCGGGACGACGGATCGGTATATTCGGCCCTGCAGTCCGGGCACATCGCAAAGGGCGCCATCGATGTCCGTTCCCGGTCGTACGGTATGCCGCCGATGATGCTGTACCGGGGGCCGCAGTTCACGCAGGATGTCGCCCAGTACCCTTCGTACCTGCCGCCCGGCGTCCGTATGTCTTCAATGCATTCGCTGCAAATAGCAACATCGGCCGGGATCATTCCGGTGCGGGCGCCTTCGCTGCTCGGGAGAATCCGGAAATCCCCGGGAATCCCTCCTTCAAGGGGGAGTACCTGGAGGGAATCGATCCGCGCGAGGGGCGGGCCGCGACGGACTGCTTCGATAAACTCCGGGAGACGGTCGCCCTCAGCCCGGATCTCAACCTCGCTTCCCAGGTTCTTCACCGTGCCCCGGATTCCCAAAGCAACGGCCCGGGAATACACAAACGGCCGGAAACCGACTCCCTGCACGATCCCTTTCACCAGGATCCGTCCGCGTGCACCCGCTCCCATGTTAAAAATATTTATTGATTTACCCGGCGAAATAAGAATGGGTTTTGTAATTGCCGGGGCACATCAGGATTGTGAACGATCCGGTTGAACTCGTACCATTGCTTATGACGTTCAACGATCGTTCCTGTAAAAAAATCTACGAACTCCTCAGTAAATCATGGCTCACCGAGGAGGAAATCAGGGAGCAGGTGGACGAGGGGGACGTCGCGACCTGGCTTCTCCTGCTGAAAAAAGGGAACCTCGTCGAGGAGCAGTGGCGCATGCCGGCCCCGGGCAAGAAACCGGCAAAGGAATACCGGGCGACCTACAACCGGTTCCGTGCCAATTTCCAGTGCAACCTTTCCGACCTCTCGGACCTGATGTACCTCTCCATGTCCAATGACGAATATCTCCGCGACCTCGTGGATGCCCTGGAAAAAGAGATCCGGGAAGGAAATACCTCCATAGCCGACCTGGCCCGGAAGTTCGGAGTAAGCCCTATTTTCATCAAGGGGCTCGCAAAACGGATTCCTTCGCTCGACGTGAAAGGCCAGGGGCTGGTGCGCCTTGACACCGGGCGATAAGGACCCCCTCTATACTATCCTTCGCAGCAAACGCGATGTTACCCGGTTCCAGATTCTCGTTGAGGTAGCCGAGCACCAGCCATCGGTCCGGCAGCAGGAGATCGCAGGAAAACTCGGGGTCACCCCGCAGGCAGTCTCCGAATATATCCGGGACCTCGAAAAGGACGGTCTCGTTTCGGCGCACGGGCGGGGCAGGTACGAGGTTACCCGGACCGGTATCGAGTGGGTTGTCGAGAACGCCGAGAGTATCGAGCGGTACGCCCGGCACATCAGGCGCGATATCATCCAGCAGGTCTCGGTCTGGGCCGCGGTCGCGGCCGAAGATCTCAGGGAGGGGGACGAGGTCGGCGTCTACATGAAGAACGGGTGGCTGTACGCCGCGAAGCAGCCGCAGAGCGCAATGGGTGCCGTCACCATGGATGCAAAAGCCGGCCAGGATGTCGGGGTTGCACGGCTGAGCGGGCTCATCGATCATACGGAAGGAGTCATCCATGTCTGCAAGGTCCCGCGTATCCAGTACGGGGGTTCGCGCAAGGTAAACCAGGCGACGCTCCGTCAGATCTGCGAAAAGGCAGGTGTCGTTGCCGCAGTCGGGATAGAGGCCTACACCGCCCTTGACGGCATGGGCCGGAAACCCGATATGTTCTTCGGGGCGCGGGAAGGCGTCATCGAGGCTGCGTTCCACGGGATCGAGTGCGTCATCATTCTCGTAGACGAGGAATTCACCGATTTCCTGAAACGCCTCGAAAGCACCACCCTGAAATACGTCATCCACGACCTGGCCGAGCCATGGTAATCGTCGTCCAGCCGCTGAAAGGCAGCTACAAACTCCTCTATTGCGACGGTACCCGGGTAAAGGGCGTCGGAAGCGTCGAAATAGCGGATACGGACCGGGGGTTCCGGCCCGTGAACTACCGGCTCCGGTGGGGCGACCGGAAAGCCTTCAGGAATACCCCGACAAAGGAGCTGGTCTCGGATCTCCGTGACCACGAAGTCATCCTGACCAGAAAAGACGAGCCCTTCGAATCGTTCCTGCACGATTTCCAGGTCACCCCGTCGTATGCAAACCTCTGCCGGTTCTGCCTGATAGAGGACCGGATCACCGAGGTTAAGCCGGATAAGGCCATCCGGTACGGGAAGTCCGGGGAAACAATCTGTTTTGACTGTGCAAAGCGGGAGCTCCGGAGGGAAGCAGCCCATTTGGGTCAGATCGGGCGGAGCGCGATGGGGCATCTCGACGAGCTCCTGACCAGTTTCCGGGACGTCGACAAGGTCCTTGCAAGCCTGCAGCCGGAACAGCTCAGGATGAAACAGACCCTCTTCGACCGGCTTGAAGCGCACCCGCCCTTAAAGACCCAGACCCTCAACGAGCTCCCCCTCCCGCGCTCCTTTATCGATGCTGCAGGGGTCGAGTACCTGATGCCTGCCCAGCAGCTTGCGGTGGAAGCAGGGCTTCTCTTCGGGAAAGACCTTCTCGTCGTCTCTGCGACTGCAAGCGGGAAGACGTTCATCGGCGAGATGGCAGGGATGAAAAACTATCTCCAGGGCAGGGGACGGCTTCTTTTCCTCGTTCCCCTGGTCGCCCTCGCGAACCAGAAGTACGAACGGTTCGGGGAGAGGTACGGGAAACTCGCGAAAGTCTCCCTTCTCACCGGGGTTTCCCGGCTGAACCTCCCGGAGACCCGGCAGTCTGCGGAACGGGATACGGGTGCGCCCATTGTTGTCGGGACCTACGAAGGGATAGACCACCTCATCAGGTGCGGGTCCCGGATGAAAAATATCGGGACGGTCGTAATCGACGAAGTCCAGATGCTGGAAGATCCGGAACGCGGGCACCGGCTCGACGGCCTGATTGCCAGGATCAAGTACCTGGCGCCGCAGGCCCAGTTCCTGTACCTCAGTGCAACCATCGGGATACCGAAGACCCTTGCAAAGAAACTGAACGCGACCCTGGTCAGGTACGACGACCGGCCGGTCCCCCTGGAACGGTACGTTCTCTTCCTGGAACGCAAGCAGAAGATCCCGACCATCAAGAAGATGGTGACCGACGAATACAAGAAGGTCTCATCGAAAGGATTCCGGGGGCAATCCATTGTTTTTACGAACGCCCGTGCACGCTGCCACGTTATTGCAGAAGCACTCGGGATGAGGGCGGCCGCGTATCACGCCGGTCTCACTTCGGTGGAGCGGCGGGAAGTGGAGCAGAAATTCCTGCAGGGCAAACTGATGGCGGTCGTGACGACAGCAGCCCTGGGGGCAGGCGTCGATTTCCCGGCATCGCAGGTGATCTTCGATGCCCTTGCGATGGGCAGGAACTGGCTCACCGTCCAGGAGTTCAACCAGATGGCAGGGCGTGCAGGGCGGCCGGATTTCCATGATCTCGGGAAGATCGCGATTCTCGCGGAACCCGGCGGCACCTATTCCCGGGACCAGCCTTCGACCGAGGAAGAGGTGGCACTCCGGCTCTTAAAAGGCGTCATGGAGGAGGTCGCCCCGGAGCACGACATGGAAGCGAGCTCCGAGGAATTTGTAGCAAACGCGGTTGTCTGCAACGGGAAAGAGCAGGATCTTGCAAGGATTGAGCAGATGATGGTCGGGACGATGGAACCCGCGCTCCCGACCCTCCTGCAGCACGGCCTTGTCAGGAAATCCGGGGGAGTAATCGAATTAACCGACCTTGCCCGGGTCATGGCCGAGCATTTCATCGGGATCGAACGGCTCCTCTTAATCACCCAGCTCGTAAAAGAGATGGACGAGCCGTTGGATATCGTTGCGGAACTGGACTGCCGGGTCGAGGAAGAGCTCGAAAAACAGCGCGAAGAAAAGGGAAAAGGCAAAGGAAAAGAGTCCGGGCAGGGTTCAGGGAAGAAACACCACCACCGGAAATAAGAGTGGCATTCCCTTACTCTTTACGTGAACCGACCATCCGGTATTCCTTAAGAAGCGCTTCCCGGTATTGGGGCATCTTTTTTGAGGGGATATAATTGAACTGCTGCACCCGTTTCACGATCTCGTCAGTGATCGTCTCATCGTTCGTAAGGCGCAGTTTTGCAACTTCCTGGAAGATCCAGTCCAGTTTGTCTATGCCGGTCTCCTTCCCGTCTATCGCGATCTTCGTTATCCTGATCCGGTCCGGGGGTATCCCTCCGCAGATCGAGCAGTAATATCCATCCTGTTCATTGCCTGGCATGATTTATCCCCCGTGGATCTCTTGCCCTGATATAGGCGATTTTCTTCCTACCCGTACCATAGGGTACGGAGTTTACACCGAAAAATGTGTGGTTTGCCGGGGGATCCGTTATTCAGAGACAAAATCAGGGTCAGATCCATCCGTCAAAGCAGATCCACCGGGTGAGCCCGGTACTGAAAGCGGCACAGGTAGTAAAATCAGGCATATTATCCGGAAGAGGCAATGACTGGTAAGGATACCTATGGCGGAATTCAGACTGGAGCACCCGGACAAGCAGGATACGAAACATGCAGAACTCCTGGGAAAAGTCCTCTCCCTGAAGGACCTGGTAGGATACCAGGACGGGACGGTCGCAAGCCGGATGATCGTGAACCGGAAGGCAGGAAGCATCACCATCTTCTCGTTCGAAGAGAATGAGGGCCTCTCCGAGCATACCGCACCCTACGATGCGGTGGTCACGATCCTGGACGGGGAGTGCGAGGTCTGGGTGGCCGGGACAACCAGCCGTATGAAGGAAGGGGAGACCATCATCTTCCCGGCACATGTCCCGCACGCCCTCTCCGCGATAACGAAATTCAAGATGACGCTGACCATGATCCGGGAGTGAGAACTATGGCAGATCCTGAGAAAGAAGGAAATTACCAGTCGGTCTGCGGCGGACTCCCGCCCATGAAGATCAAAACCCTTCTCGTGGACGGGAAAGAGACCGGGATCGACCGGCTGGATGAAGTGCTCGCTGAAGTCGCCCAGCTAAAACTGCACGACGACACTGCCCTCCGTGAGGCGCTCACGAGCACAGTCAGGCAGTACAACTACGTGCCTCCCGCAAAAAGCGGGGAATACGCGATTGCCCTTCTGGAGGAGTACAACAAGAGAATTGTGGAATAATGGGAGCCGGTAGTATCCACGGCTTCCAGGCCCGGCGGATCCAAAGATTTCCAGCGCATCACTTTGTATTTCACCGATAGGACGGTTATAAAACCCGGACGCCACGGTGAATTTCGTCGGGACCCGGCATTACGCATGACTGGATAGTGCGGTTGTTGCAGACGGAAACCGGATACCGGCTCACGGGATCTCGCAGTTACAGACGGGAGAACAAGCGATTCCATGGTCACTGCAATCTCATTATTTCTGTTTGGAGAAACGACCTGAAATTCACCAATACGGCTCTTAAAAATTTTAATCCCGTTGTAATTTTCAAGCATGAAAAAGGAAATATTTTTATTATATTGCAGATATTGGATCCATTGGAGTTGCGACAGCAACAGGTCCAACATCTCCAGAAGGAGGAGACGCGAAAACAAAAGGACCGGATCACCACGATTTCACCATCAGATGACCCGGTCCGCCCGTAGGCATGAAACAATGCACTTCTGTCCTCAAGAAGTTTTGGATCATGTCTCATACGTAAGAAGCTGGCCCGGAGGCCAACAGGCATGTATCTGAGTTCCGTGAGGATTCTTTCAGGAAATCCGGTCATATCCCGGGTTTCCCTGCGTGACAGAAATGCAGAAAATCCGGTTGACGGGGGGATTGCATGATCCGGAAAAGGGTACCGATCCTGATGTGTGCAGTGTTCTGTGTCCTTCTCGTGACCCCGGTTTTGGCGTACAATGCATTCCGTGATGGGAATTTCGAATCGTGGACCGGCCCGTGGACACTCCAGGGTTACGATTCGTATGGGTGGGGCGTCTGGGTTTCCGAAAGCGACTGGAGTTATCTCGGTCCTGCCAATCTCGCCGATGGGGTTTATCAGAGCCCCTCGCACTCGTTCAGGTCGTTTGGTTCGAACCCGATGTCGATCTGGCAGACCATCGCCTGGGGCGGCGGCCCGATTACGTATTATGTCAGCAGCTCCGGCTCCTATACCGTGACCGTGTATGAGGCGGACACTTCTTCAGGTGCCAGAACCGGAGCTGTGTCATTCGGTCCCATGATACTGAACGAGACAATCAGTCCGGAGAACGTATCGGCGAAAACACTGAATGCCTCGGAAATCAACATGACGACCGGCATCGCGGTGAGTTCAGCAAGGAGCAGCTGGCAGCAACGGAATTTCACGCCTTCGGGAAGCCCCAGGTCCCTGGTAGTGACTTTTACGACTACTACCCCCAATTTATACATCGATGATATCTATACCGACAGGCAACTGCCGGTTGCCAATTTCACCGGTTCCCCGACATCCGGTACCGCCCCCCTGACGGTCCAGTTCAGCGACACATCAACCGGAACCCCGACTTCATGGTCGTGGTCGTTCGGCGATGGCGGGACTTCGGCCGTGCAGAACGCTTCGCACACCTATACTTCTGCGGGGACGTACACGGTGAACCTGACAGTCGCGAACGCAGCGGGGAATAATACAGTGACGAAGGAGGGGTATGTGACGGTGTCGCAAACTCAGTTTTATGTTTTCGCTGAGGGTGTCGGTTTGTATCATGGCACTCAAGATGATCTCAGTTTGGGAAATGAAACCCCGGAGGACTTCTATGACCTCATCAACGGTCAGTGCGGCACGGTGGACACCGAAAAATGTTGGAATGGCCGGGGCTTATACGTAGATGACTCAGCCGGGTCGCTGCATTGGAATACGTCCGAACAGGCCGGAAGTTATGCAGATAATGCGGATTTCTCATTATTTGTGGGTCATGGTGCAAATGACCGGAT
>JBDKRP010000105.1:0-4481 GCA_039683275.1 Methanoregulaceae archaeon
CTCGTATACCTCCCGCTTCAGGAGATGCACGATAGGCTGGATATCTGCCGCATTGTCCCCGTATTTCGTGCAGTACCCGAGCATATACTCGCTCTTATTGGAGGTTCCGCATACCAGCCGGCCATCCTTGTTCGCGTGAAGGTACAGGATAGTCATACGCGTGCGGGCCATCAGGTTCCCGAGAAGGTACCGGTTCTCTGCATATCCCGGCAAATCCCGGTATGAGGCAAGGATCGGCTCGATGCTGATCACCCGGTGCTCCATCCCGAGCCGGGTGCAGAGGGTATGGGCGTCCTCGATATCCGCTGCCGCGGTTACTGCCGAAGGCAGCGTAAGGCCGAGGACCCGTTCCCCGCCGACCGCCCGGCAGCACATCGCTGCAGCGACCGCAGAATCGACACCGCCCGAGACCCCGACAATGATTCCTTTGGCCCCGCTGTTCCAGACGGCATATCGGATCATCTGCTCGATCCGGCCCATGGCGCATCCCCGATCCATCATAAGTGTTCCTCAGAGCGTATCTCGCCCGGGATGTAAAAAGGGTGCTGCGGGAAGACCCTGTCTGGAAAGGTCGCCAGCCCCGGGTCCCGCTGTTCAGAGATGGACGAATTTCCGGAGCTGCGCCAGGTTTCCGACGACGATCAGGGTATCTCCCTTCCGGACAGGTTCCCCTGCGGGCGGCCTGACCATCTGGCGGTCCGCGTCTTCGATCCCGATCACCCGGACGCCGCTCGCCTCCTCGATGCTGCCAATCGTCCGGTGATCGGGTTTTCCGATCTGCTTCATGATGACGGCATCCCCGTTCGGCAGGTCGAGGATGACGGTTGCGATACCCGCAAGGACGATTCTTGCCAGGTTCTGGCCGCCTATGGTCGGGAGGAGGGCGACGTAATCGGCACCTGCCCGGTACAGCTTGTCCACGGCACCCGGCTCGTTTGCCCGGGCCAGGATACGGATGGACGGGTTCAGGTTCCGGGCCATCAGGGTCGTGAAGATGTTGACATCGTCGTCGTTCAGGGCTACCAGGCAGAACTGGGCGTCCGCTATTCCTGCCTGGGTGAGTACCGCTTCATCCTGGGCGTCCCCGGTCACCGTGTGGGGGTTGATGTCCCGCCAGTCTACGACCGTGCAGCTGACGCCTGCCGCAACGAGTTCCTGGTACGCGGAAGCGCCCACGTCCCCGTATCCTGCGATAACCGCAGAGATCGTCTCTCTGTGGTGCGCGAGGAACTCTTTTGAGACCGCTTCCGAGAGTGCGTCTGCCCGCCCGATAAGAAAGAGGGTGGTTTTTTCATCCAGGATCTCGTTTCCGGTCAGATGCGTGAGGAAGTGACCCGGCCTGAGGATGAAGAGCGGGGAAACCTGGTACTCCTCAAAGAGCCGGATATCGCTGAGGGTTTTTCCCGCAGCCCGGCACCCGCTGACGATAGGGATATTGATGAGCCGGAGTTCGCGGGTTTCGAGGTCCTGGATATTGATACTGAGCCGGTCCAGGCCCGGGATCTCGAAGATCATGTCGCTGTGGGGGTTGAGGATCGCCCGCCGTGCGAGGATGCGGCCGGTGGAGTGCTTGGGCGAAAGGACGTAATCGGCGCCTGCGTACCGGATGTACCGGTCAAAAGAAAGCTTGTCAACGACAGCAACCAGTTTTGCTTTCGTCCTGTCCCGGAGGCCGAGGATGATGCTCGCGGCTGTTTTCTCATCCTCGCAGATGATGATGTGGCTGGCAGTTGAGGCCCAGGCATGGGTCCAGGTGGAGGGATTCCCCAGTTCCCCGCAGATCACGTAGGCCTGCCTACGGTACCACCGGGCAAGATCGAAAGCCCGGTCCTCCTCTTTCTCAACGATAACGATCTCCAGATCCGCTATCTTCAGGCTCTCGATGAGCGACTTTGCGATCTCGCCGTATCCCACAATAACCACGTGGCCGGCAAGGGGACGCGGGGTTCTGCGGGGCGGGCTGGGGGCAAGGAGGGTGGTAAGGTACGGGGCAAGAAGCAGGGGAATTGCGATGAAGAACATCAGGATGCCGGAGAAAATTATCGCAATCGTAAGGATCATGGTGTACTGGCTTGTGAACGGGAGAAGATCCCCGAACCCGACGGTCGTCATGGACGCGACAACGAAGAGGAGGGATTCCGGCCAGGAGATCGGTTTTCCCTCAAACAGGGGATAGAGGAGATGAAAGAGATGGGTGTAGATAACGATCATTACTGCAAGGGCGAAGAAGTACAGGCCGATCCGCGTGACCGGCGAGCTGCGCAGGATGCGCCAGAGGGCGCCCCGGTGGTTTACCATGGGTGTCCCCCCTGCTCCCGTGTCGCCTGACTTCCCGCATCGTCTGCCGGTTGGGCCTGGCTCTCTCCGGAATGACAGGAACCAGGTACCGGTACCTTCCCGAGCCGGTCCGCCAGGTGGACGAGGGAGTACCGGGTCGAAGGATGCCGACCTGTATAATCGTCCAGGAGCGATTTCACATCGGCAGCGAAAAGTTCCCTGTATGCTTCCGTTACCGGGAAATCCCGTCCCGGGAACCAGTAGGCAGCATACCGGGCGGCCTCTTTTTTCGGGATGGAAAGGAAGGGGTGGATGATTGCAGGAGTACTGCAGTCATCGGAACTGCCGGTTCCGGCGAGAGTGAGGATCTTTCCCGCTAAAATCCGGTTAAGTACGTCCTCTGCCCGGTCTTCGAGCACGGTTCCGAGAGCAATTTTTGTAATTCCCTGCTCCCGGGCGTACCTGAGGAGAGCAGGGAGGATGCGGGCGGCTCCTCCATACGTGTCATTCCCCGTTCCCGGTGCCATGCAGCCGGAATCCCCCGGCCCGTCCATTTCCTGAAGCGGTCTTTCCTGCAGGGAAATACGGATGAAGGGAACTCCCATCGCGCCGGCTACACCTTCCGCAGATGCTGCCTGCGCTGCATGCCCGGGAATTCCGGCATGCAGAGCGGAGAGGCGGATGTCCCGCCGTTTCCCGACAAGGTCCCCGAGAAATGCAAGGACCGCCGAGCTCGCGGCCTCTCCCGAGAGTGCGACCGCAATATGATCCCGGGGTTCCAGCCAGTGACGGGTACGGATGGTCCGCTTTGCTTTCGCCCCGATGTCCCGGAGCAGGTGCTCATCGCAGAGATGGAGCCCCGAATATTCCTGGAAAACGACCGACTCCTTCCTGCACCGGCTGCACTGCATGGTCCTGATCCCATCAGACTGTTTCCCGTGAGGTCTTAAGCATTTCAGGAACGGCAAAAGCGATCCACCCGTGCCTTTGCCAACGTTTATCTCCTGCCCTTAGGAGATAACATGAGAGATGGCCGTTTCCGCAGATGATGTCCGGACCCTGCACCGGTTCGAGGTCCGGACCCTGACAGCACTTGAACAGTTGATGCGCTGGTACGAATGGGTCCCCCTGGACAAGATCGTGAAGAAGGTAGGTCTTGCCGAGCACGAGGTGAGCTACCGGCTCAGCCAGCTTATCGAGAAAGGCATGGTGCGGTACGATACCGTTCCGTACCCGGGGTACGCGCTCATCTTCGGCGGCTACGATGCGCTCGCCCTCCGGACGCTGGTCCGGAAGGAATCGGTCCTCGCCCTCGGTTCGCTTCTTGGTGTCGGCAAGGAATCCGTGGTCTACGAGGCGATGGGCCTCGGCCCCCTGGTCCTGAAGTTCCACCGGGTCGGCCAGCGGTCGTTCCGGACCGCGAAACTGAACCGGGAATATATGCCGGAAACCGGCCACTGCCCCTGGCTCTATGCATCGAAACTCTCGGCAGAACGGGAATTCGAGGCGCTCAGCCGGCTCCACCCTGCGGTATCGGTTCCTGTGCCGGTCGACCTGAACCGGCACGTGGTCGCGATGTCCCAGATTGAGGGCGCAAACCTCCCCTCCTGCACGCTGGAAGACCCGGAAGGCGTCCTGAAGACTATCCTCGAAAACGTGCGGGAAGCCTGGATTATCGGGATTGTCCACGGGGACCTCTCCGAGTTCAACGTGATGTGCGACGGGACGACCCCGTACCTGATCGACTGGCCCCAGTGGGTGGAATCTGACCATCCCAGCGCCCGGGAACTGCTCGAAAAGGACATTGACAACATCCTCCGGTATTTCAGGAGAAAATACAATATCGGATATACGCAGGAGGATGCGATACGGTTCGAGACGGGCTGAAGGTCTTCGGGATCGATATCGTCCGGGGTTCGGTCCGGTCCCGGTCGAAGCGGCCGATGTATGCCCTGGTACGGATGGAGGACGGGGCTATCCTTTCCGAGAGCGAAGTCTCCGCGTTCCGGCTCTTCCGGCTCCTCTCCCTGGAAGAACCCGATATCCTTGCGGTCGACAGCCTCCAGGAAATCTCGGTCGACCAGCGCGAGCTCTTTGCCTTCCTCCAGCACCTTCCCCCGGCAACCCGGCTCGTCCAGGTGACCGGCGGGGAGCGCAAGGAGAGCCTCGGGAAGGTCGCAGGCCGGTTCAATATCAGTTTCAAC
>JBDKRP010000106.1:0-10658 GCA_039683275.1 Methanoregulaceae archaeon
CAGGAGGGCCTCCCGGAAAATTCCCAGTTTTTTCATGCTGCCCACGGCTTCGTTCAGGGTTTTTAAGAGTACTGCGTTGACCACAATCGTTCGTTCAACTTTTTCCGCAAGAATCGGGAGGATTGAATCCAGGTTTTTTGATCCCCCGACAAATGCACAGGAAAACGGTTCTGCGTGTTTCAGGTATTCGGAAGCTTCCCCGAGAATGAACTCGATATTTCCCAGTCCGGCACACTCTGCATTCTCTTTTGCACAGTCAATTGCCGGTTCCCTGCGGTCGATAGCAACAACTCCTGCGCAAATTTTTGCAGCTGCGACCGAAACGGTTCCGGTCCCGCAGCCAATATCAATGAACCGGTCGCCCGGACGAAGTCCGAGTTTCCGGAGATCGATCGCAAGCACTTCATCCTGGGTTGGTCCGCCGGGAAGCTTCATCCACCACCTGATTAGGGTAAGGACGTGCAGAGGTATAAACAATCGGTTATGCGCTTACACAAGGCGGGTTGCGTGAGGAGATACCTGTACCAGGAGGCATTTTTCTGGGCTCCCGGAATTTTCTTTGCACCCTTCGATGTTGAGCCGGAATTGTCCCGGCCACGGATCAGAACCTTGCCGCCCTTTCGTTATCTGACGATCCTGACCTCATCAAAACCTAGTTATGCTGCAGGAACACAGTTCTGATAACTACGAATGCGATCCTGCCGTACCTTTTTGGGAGACGCAGGTTTTTCGCAGAAATATCGTACGAACATGCGTGTGGTGAACGAGACTCATGGGATTATCTGAAACGGTTGTCCTCCATCTCTCCCCGAATTGCGATCTGGGAGATGTTGAGGAAGGAAAGATCTATATCGGGAAAGTCCAGGGATTTGCGAACTTCGGCACCTTTGTCCAGCTCAACGACCGGGTAAAGGGGCTTGTCCACAAATCGAACGGCAAAGTCGAGCATAATGAACGCGATACCATTTTTGTCAAAGTGCTGGGAATACGGAATAACGGGAACATCGATCTCGAAGAGCTGATAATTCCGCATCATTCGGTCCAGGAAGTGGAGAAAAAATCCCAGTCTGTGCGTATCGCGGACCTTGCCGGCAGGATCGGGAGATCCGTTGCGATTGAAGGGGAGGTCGAACAGATCAAGCAGACCAGCGGCCCCACGATCTTCACTATCGCTGATGAGACCGGGACCCAGAATGTTGCCGGGTTTGTTGAAGCCGGTGTCCGGGCGTTCCCTGATGTCGGGCTCTCCGATGTCGTTCGCGTTGTTGGCGAAGTGATGCGCCGGAACAACCAGATCCAGATTGAAGCTGATGCAATCACGGTCCTCTCCCCGGAGGAAGCGGTAGATGTCAAAGTACGGATTGAAAAGGCGCTCGACATGCGTGCAGAGCCAACGGAAGTTCCGCTGCTTGTCCAGAGCGAAGTTCTTGCAGCCCTGCGGCCCGAGATGAAGAAGACTGCAAAGATCATCCGGAAAGCAGTCTTCACGTCCCAGCCCATCATCCTCCGTCATCACGCGGACGCAGACGGTATCTGTTCTGCGGTTGCCATCGAGCAGGCCATTGTCTCCCTTATGAAAGAGAGCGGGGGAGATTTTGACGCCGATTATTTCCTTTTCAAGAGGGCTCCCTCCAAGGCGCCGTTCTACGAGGTAGAAGACATCACCCGGGACCTGGACTTTGCAACAAAAGACCATATCCGGTACGGCCAGAAGATGCCGCTCGTTATCCTGACCGACAACGGCTCAACCCTGGAAGATGAACCCTCGTTCAAAATCGCCCAGGCTTATGAACTCCCGATCATAGTTATCGACCATCACCACCCGGACAGGGAAATCGACCAGTACCTCGTGGCCCATGTCAACCCGTACCACGTTGGCGGGGATTTCGGGATCACGGCCGGGATGCTCGGGACCGAAGTTGCGAGGCTCATAAATCCCTCGGTTGAACCGCTCATCCGGCACCTCCCGGCAATTGCCGGTGTCGGGGACCGGAGCGAAGCCCCGGAGCGGGCGAATTTCCTTGCGCTCGTGCGGGACGATTATTCTGAAGATGACTGCAAGGATATCGCTCTCTCTCTTGATTACGAGCAGTTCTGGCTCCGGTTTAATGACGGACGGGAAATTGTAAAGGATATCCTGAACCTGACCGGGAATCGCGAACGCCATAAAAAACTCATCCGGCTCCTTGTTGACGGAGCAAACGAGATGATCGAGGAACAGATGAGTGCCTCGATGCCGCACGTGAAGGAACGGGCGCTCCCGAACGGGGCGCTTCTCTTTGCGCTGGATGTCGAGATCCACGCCCACAAGTTTACGTTCCCGCCACCCGGCAAGACTTCCGGTGAAGTCCACGACCGGCTCTGCAAAGCCCATCCCGGCGCCCCGGTCGTGACGCTCGGTTTCGGCCCGGACTTTGCGGTGCTCCGGTCCCGTGGCGTGCTGATGAATATCCCCCGTATGGTACGGGAACTGCATGACGAGATTCCGGGCGGCGGTATCAGCGGCGGCGGTCACCTGGTCGTCGGGAGTATCAAGTTTGTCGAAGGAATGCGGGATGTCGTCCTGGAAGAACTTATCCGGAAGATCTCCCTTGCGGATGTAGTGCAGAAATAACTTCTGCACTCTCCATCCACTGTTTAATTTTTGGATGTAATCTGAATCGGACTGCAGAAAAAAATTCTGTATCTCTTTGAAAACGTCTCAAAAATGTTTTTTAGTCTGATTATTGCAGAAAATTATCCCGGGAAATAGGTATATATATATACTCGTGCAAACATAACCGGTCATATACAAGAGGTGAGAAATGTCGACGACTCGTAAGATCTATGAGAAGTACAACGATACCCAGCACAAAATCGTCGAGTACCTCGCCACGGGCCTGGTCAAAGGCAAACATTACTTCAAATCGAAGTATATTGCGAAAGATCTGGGCCTTTCCCCAAAGGAGGTTGGGACGAACATGGCAATTCTCTCTGAGATCTGCCAGGAACTTTCCATCATCCGCTGGAGCTACTCGAACAGCACTACCTGGATGGTCACGCCCAAAGCGGCCTGATCATCCCATTAATTCCTGGTTTTATGGCTGAACCTATTCAGATTGTTGCAGAACTGGAATTTGTTGCTGCTATCAACGAACAGAAAGACTGCCTGATGTCGCAGGATTCAACCCAGCAGGATCCCGGCGCACTCTGGTTTAACATAGATGTCCCGAAAGGCCATGGTTTCCGTACCGGGGACCGGGTGCGGGTCACTATTGAAAAAATCTGATCTATTCTCTCTCTGACACCAGTTCTATTGGGCGTCCGGCATTGTTGGAGATGAATGTCTTATAGGTGCCTGCCGCTCATGCCGCCCTGTACCTGATCACGGTTCGGGAAAAATCTCATCGGTCACAACTGGTCATCTGATCCGGTTTCTTCACTCTACTATCCGGTTTAAGTTTTCGTATCGGGAGTGTTCGTACTGTTAATCGGGATATAATCGGCATTGGTTTCCAGGCTGATATGGAAACGATCCACATAGGAAGTACTGATTATCAGGTACATGGGTTTTCCGGAAATCGGAACCGATTTGTACATCGTCCCGGAATAGTATATCTCAGCGCCCTGGTAGATTTCACCGGTCGATGCATCACAGAGTAACATCCGGAAATGGGCATACTGGGGCTGCTTGGAGGTTATCGTTGCGTTCAGGACCCATACCGGATAAGGTACGGTAAACATCTGGGTTATTCCCCCGCGTGGCTCATCGAGGTAGGCAAATGCAACGTAACGGTACTGGTCTTTTATCACATCCGATGCCCCGTAGGAGATCATATTATCCGGAAGACGGAGTCGGGGATAGGACAGGGGGGTACCATTGAAATAGATCCGGTACGGTGTTATAACCGGGAGCGGTAAGGTTGGAACCGGTGTCGGGGCAGGTGTCCAGAGGATCTGGATCGGAATAGTTGCAGAATTATTATCCGGACGGTCCTTTGTATCTGTCGGGATCGTGGTTTCCTGAATCTGGATCGGTATTGTTGGCGAAGTTGTGTCCGCAGCCGGGGGTAACGAAGTATTTCCTGATGTTGCGGGGATCTGGGAACCTCCCGGGAGAATTCCTGCCGGCTGGAGGATCGTGGCAACAAAGAGGATAATAACTATTCCGGCCACAAAAGGGAGAATATCCCGCCAGTCCATATCAATTATCTTATTGTTACGTTATTTAAAATCATATGTTCTGAAAAGAGGTAAGATTGCCCCGAGTAACAGAAATTCTTCAAAGTCTGGGAAAATTTTTCATGATTTTCGCAGACCTGAACCAGGTTTGTCTTTTCAGGGGAATAGTTGATATAAGAGTCTGCGTAAGGATATATTTATGCAGATACCCGGGCTCCGGACGTGGGTTATTTTCTATCTTCTCTGTTTTGTAGGTCTTCTCTGGGCGGCATTTCTGACGGTCGAAGGTACTATGCTCTGGGTCAGCCTCACACTGATTCTTGTTGTTATCGGGGTGAATGTTCTCACCATCATGATGGAAGTCAAGCGTCATGCGGCACGCGAGGAACTGCAAAAATCCCTCTCCCTCTCCATGCAAAAGAGTTCGAACCCCCTGCGGGATAAATTCAAACGCTGAAAAAAAAGTCGCGGGCCACCGGAATGGTAACCCTTTACTGTCGTGGTTTTGTGAAAATTTTCTGGGTTGAATTGTATGATGTAAAGAGATGTTCTACTTCCTTTGCAAGGTACTCCGTTTTTCCCATCACATAAAAACCGCCTGGGGTGAGAGCTTCGTGAAACAATTTTGCAAGTTCGTTTTTCTGGCTTTCATTGAAGTAGATAGTGACATTCCGGCAGGTAACCATGTCCAGGAACCGGGATACCGGAACTCCGGACATCAGGTCATGCCTTCGGAACCGGATCAGTTCTTTCAGATGCGGTTTTGCCTGGTACATTCCGTTCGGAAGCTGGGTGAAATGCTTCCGTATTTGGGATTCATTCATTTTCTGGAGAGCTTTAGGATCGTAGATACCTTCCTTCGCCCGTTCCAGTGTCGGCTCATCAATGTCCGTTGCATAGATGAGACAGTTTATGTCCTTGTTTTTCTGCATGAACTCGTACAGGATCATCGCAAGAGAGTAAGGCTCTTCCCCGGTTGAACAACCGGCACTCCAGATTCGCAGTCGTGTCCGTTCCTTGAGGATATCGGGAATTACCGTTGTACGGATCGCATCAAAAACGTCAAAGTCCCGGAAGAATTCGGTCACATGGATCGTGAGTGCTTTTTTCAGGGGCTCGAGTTCATCGGGAGTTGTTTTGAGGTAGGCCAGGTACTGCCCGAATGTCTCTTTTCCGGTCGAACGCATCCTTGATGAGAGGCGGCGTTTTATATACTCTACCTTATAGTTGGAACACTGCATCTTGAGTGTGCTCTCGATGTAACGTTTCAGTGCGAGGAAATCCGGGTCTTCTACGGGATCGCTGGACACGTTCTTCTCCTTTTACGTCTTTGATAAAATACTTATTCCCAAAAAAGATGCCCCGGTTGCATGCGGATATTCGGTCATTTTCTTCTCACAGGGGGTCAGTGCAGCCTGAATTTCTGGCGAAGAGTGGTAAGGCGCTTTGACATATCGATGAGGGTTGCTCCACCCTTTGCGATCTCTTCGGTTGAGGCATTTGTTTCCTGTGCCATGGCTGCCATATCCTGAAGCCGGGTAAGGTTCTCTTTGGTAAATGCCTTCGATTCTTCCGTCTGGGTCATCACCCGGTTTGCGGCATCGGCCTGGTCCATCGTCGCTTTGGTGATCTGGTGTATTCCCTGTGAGACCACTTCCGCCTCAGAGACGATACGGTTCAGGGAATCGATCGTTTGGTTCACCGAGTCGATGCCGCTCTTGATCTCGCTGTATGAATCTTTCATCGAGGCAGCAGTCTTCTCGCTTTCTTTCTGGATGGATTTTATCAGGTTCTCTATCTGGTTGCTTGCATTCTTGGATTCTCCGGCAAGACTTTTTACTTCCCCGGCGACGACCGCAAAGCCCCTGCCGTGTTCCCCGGCACGGGCAGCTTCTATTGCAGCGTTTAATGCGAGGAGGTTTGTCTGGCTCGCAATATCTGCGATAAGATTTACGATCTTGTTGATCTCCCGCATCTGGTCATTGAGCCTGGTGATGTCACTCACACTCTGCTGCGAGATCGATTCCACATTCTGCATCTTGGAGGTCGCTGCCTTCCCGAGATCCACTGCATTGTGACCTTCCTGTGCAGCTTTCTCGGCATGCTGCATGACATCCTGGGATGTACTTGCGATCTCCTCGATGGATGCCGATATTTCACTGACCTCGGAGTTGAGCTTCTCAATGGAGGTGAGATTCGCACTCGTATTGTCGCTCGATTTCTGGGATGCACCTGCAACCTGCTCGGTTGCTTTCAGAATCCCAGTCGTGCTCCGGTTCATCTCGGTGATGGTCTTTTCGAGCTGGATCATCGAGTGCTCAAGTTCTTCCATCGCAGACCGGATAGCATCGATTGCCTGGTTGTAATCCATTTTGAGCTTGACGAGAGGATCTGCGTCATCGATACTGACCCGTTGAGTGAGATCCCCGGCTGCTACCCGGGCCATTGCGCTCTCGAGTTCTCCGGCACTTGCGGTCAGGATTTCCCGTCCAGCTTTTGCCTCTTCGATCATATCAGCTATCCTGGATTCCTGTTCCCGGATCCGGGTGACGTCATTATAGACGGTGAGGATATGGGCAAGGTTCCCGTTGTCATCAAAAAGCGGAAGACCGTACTGTTCGAGAGTTTTTCTTCCGACCGGGAATTCGACGGTAACTTCGCCGAAGATGCGTTTCTTCAGTTCCAGGATCTGCTTGAGCCCTTCTCCTTTCTGGTCCAGGATCCGGAAGCTCCTTGCGTTCATCTCCAGGAGTTTCTCCTTCGGTATCCCGCTCATCCGCGAATAGGCATCATTTGCAAGCGAGATCCTGAATTGTAAATCCATCACCATCATCGGCATGGGGTTTTCCTGGACGATAATATCGGACCGCTTTTTCAGGATCGTTATCTGATCCATCTTCCTTTTGATCTCGGCTTCCTGGATACGTCGTGCTGTAACGTCGTTATAGACGATCAGGACATTCCCCACGGTACCATTTGTCTCAAGAAGCGGGATGATATACTGTTCAAGGGTACGGGTACCTGCGGGAAGTTCAACGGTAACTTCGCCAACTCCCCGGGTCCCCTTTTCAATCGCATCCCGGACTCCTACCCCTTCTTTTGCCAGGATCCTGATTTCGGCAAGATCCATCCCGGCAATACGATCCTTATCAAAACCGCTCATGGTGAGAAATGCTGAATTGGCTTCGAGGATCCGGAGATTCGGGTCTGTAAGAAGAATGGCGAAGGGGTTCTCCTGGACAATCACATCGGAGCGCTTCCTGAGGCTCGCGATCTCGTCCCTCTCCCGGCGTTCTTCCGTGACATCGTTATAGACCACCAGGATCTCACGGAGTTCTCCGGAGGGATCGAATATAGGTATCCCATACTGTTTCAGGACACGGGTTCCCTTGGGGAACTCAAGGGTAATTTCCCCGGATGAACGGCGTTTTGTTGCAAGGACTGTCTTTAAATCTTCCCCCGACTGCGCAAGGATCCTGAATTCCTGAAGGTTCTTTCCGACGATCTCCTTACGGGATATCCCGGTTAATCCCAGGTATGCATCGTTCACGACTTTGATGGCAAACGAAGTATTTGCAAGGACGATTGGCATCGGGTTTTCCTGGACGATGGTCTGGGCACGCTGTTTGAGCTGCTCTATCTTTTCCAGGGTAGCTTTCTGCCCGGGATCTGCCAGCTGGTTTTCCGGCTTTTCGATAAAGAAGATCTGAATCCCGGGAGACGTTCCATCCTTTAAGTAAAGCGGGATCGCGTAGATTTCGAGCGTACGTGATCCTGAGGGAAATTGTGCGGTACCTTCGGAAACTGCCCGTTTTTCATTTTGCAGGGCTTCTTTGACCGGGTTGCCCGCAGTGAAGTTTATAGACAGATAATCAAAATTTTTTCCCGTTACCTGGGTACTTCCATAGCCGCTTATTGTCAGGAATTCCGGATTTTGGCCGGTTATCGTCCCCTCACGATCGAGAAGAATGGACGGGACGGGGCTGCCAGCAATTACTGAGGTAATATCCAGACCCGGTTCCTGTACAGCCGGAGAAACAGTTGCCTGTTCCTTTCTCGCGGCAGTTCTTGCCGAGACAATTTCGCGTGCGGCAGTATTCACCGTTGAGACCAGGGGACGGAACTCAGGCTGGAACTGCTCCGGATCAAGCGGGCTTTCATTCCCGGCCAGGGCATTCCTCAGGGTAGTATCGGCTGCTGAGGATATTTTCGATATTTGTGCAGTATCCTGTCCGTCTCTGGCTTCCGGTTTTTTTGGGATCATCGCCCCGGTGAACAGTGCCTTCCTTCCCGGTCTTTCGGTCATATCAGCCCTCGAACACGCTCTCGCTATGATTATTTCGGTACAAGATCTTTGAGAACCCGGAGCATGTCAATCCAGATAATCAGCCCGGTCTTCTTTCCTTCAGATTCGTCGCCTTTAATCTTAATAATCCCTTTCACGAAGTTATTTGCATCTGTTCCAAGCCCATCGCCCATCTTCTCTATGGACGATTCCGGGACCTGGTTCACGCTGTGAACTTCGTCGACAATAATTCCTACGTTGTTCCCGCCTGCGGATTCCGGGACAAGTATGATAATTTTCTGGTCTTTTCGGATCTCCGTCTGGGGAAGCCCAAGAAGGGTATAGAGATTAATGATGGTTGTTATCTCGCCCCTCAGGTTGATGATTCCGTTGATGAACGGGGGTGCCCGTGGAATGGGGGTTATGGGTATCATCTCGACTATCTCCCGGGCAAGCTGGATGTCGAGAGCATAGAGCTCCCCCCCCAGTTCGAATTCAACGATGTCAATCGTTCCAGCCATTCCTCACCTCAGTTTAAACTGCTCGATCAACTTCTCCAGGCGCTCAGCCATAGCGGCGAGCTCCTGCGATGCGCTTGCAATCTCCTGTGTTGATGCGCTTGTTTCTTCGGCCATCGCAGCCATGTCTTCAATACGTTCAAGGCTCTCACGGGTCATACGGTTTGTTACATCTACACCCTGCATGACCCGGTTCGTGGCATCGGCCTGATCGGTTGTCGCCTTTGTGATTTCATTGACTCCCTGGGCAACAACGTTTGCTTCTGAAATGATCCTGTTCAGGGAATCTATAGTCTTTCCTACGCTCTCGATTCCCGTCTGGATCTCGTTGTGCGAAGTCTTAATTGCGGCGGCGGTCTTGTCGCTGTTTGCCTGGATAGCCCCTATCAGACCCTCAATGTGGTTGGTTGCCGTCTTTGATTCCCCGGCAAGATTCCTGACTTCCCCGGCGACAACCGCAAAGCCCCTGCCGTGTTCCCCGGCGCGGGCTGCCTCTATAGCCGCATTCAATGCAAGGAGATTCGTCTGGTTCGAGATGTCTGCAATCAGTTTTACGATATTACTGATCTCCCGCATCTGTTCGTTGAGCTTCGTTATCTCGTCTACACTCTCCTGCGAGATCTTCTCAACCATCTGCATCTTTGCGTTTGCTACTTTTCCGAGTTCGGCAGCTTCGTTTCCTTCTTTTGCAGCTTTCTCTGCGTGGCTCTGGACATCATGCGTTGTTGATGCGATCTCTTCAATGGAGGCAGACAGATCCGAGACCTCTTTACTGATCATCTCAGATTCTTCAAGTTGGTGTTTTGCTGCTTCCGAGGACTTCTGGGAGGAGAGTGCCACCTGTTCGGTTGATTTTGTGATCTCATGGGTGCTCTTCGTGGTATCCTGGGTCGTTTTTTCCATCTGGCGGATAGCCTTGTCGAGTTCCTGGAAAAGGGTCCGTATCTCTTGTATTGCGGAGTTGAAATCTTTCTTGACCTTTTCAAGGGGGTCGTCCGGATAGGAGGAAGCTTCTTTCGTAAGGTCGCCCTTTGCGACCGCTGCAAGGCTTTCCCCGAGTTCACCTATGCTTTTCGTCAGTTGTTCCTGAAGGATTTTCTGGGCGCTGAGATCGCTCCAGACGTAGAAAGCAACGTCGATGTTCCCATTGTCATCAAGGATAGGGATGGCATCAAGGTTGAGGTACTTAATGACCCCGTCCGGCCACTTGACCATAGTCTCCGTGTGGGCGAGTTTCTTTGTTTCGAAACACTGGTAGAAATCGACGCCATTTAAGACCTTGATGTCGAAATCATAGAGTTTCTTCCTCATCAGTTCCTCACGGGAACCACGCCAGAAGGCCTCGTATTGTTTATTGATGGAGATCCTGCTCTTGTCAGCCCGGAGGACTGCAATAGCGAGTGGATTGTCTTCGATCATCCGGTCAACACGGCCCTTCATCTTCTGGACTTCATCCATCTTTGTATGGAGTTCGGTCACATCGGTCCAGACATAAAAAGCAACATCAATATTCCCGCCGGTGTTCAGAATGGGAATAGCATCAAGGTTGAGATATCTGACAACGCCGTCCGGCCAGCTGACCATAGCCTCCGTGTGGGCGAGTTTCTTTGTCTCGAAACACTGGTAGAAATCGACACCGTTTAAGACCTTGATGTTGAAATCGTAGAGTTTCTTCTTCATCAGTTCTTCGCGGG
>JBDKRP010000107.1:0-1817 GCA_039683275.1 Methanoregulaceae archaeon
CTGAAGATCAAACAGCAGTACGATCCCTCAGCAACGGCGGTTGACCCGTGGGATGGCTCCTATCTCCAGAACAGGCAGAAGATCCAGTTGTATGCCTATGACGAGAGTGAGGTAAAGGAATACTTCCCTGCCGATACCGTGGTGCAGGGCATGTTTGCAACGTACGGCACCCTGTTCGGCATACGGTTTGACGAGGTCAGGAGGGCGGACGTGTGGTCCCCGGAGGTCCGGCTCTTTAAAGTGAGCAACGTCTCCGATAACGCAACGGTCGGGTACCTGTATCTCGACCTCTACCCGCGGGAGAACAAGGCCCCGTACATCTACGAGACCGGGATCATCAACCACCGTATCCGGAACGGGACCAGAGTCCTTCCCGTTGTCCTGATCGTAGACAACATCGCCCCGCCGGCAGCGGGAAAACCCTCGCTCATGACCATCGATGAAGTATCCACCCTCTTCCACGAGACCGGCCATGCCATGCACAGTATGCTCTCGGAGTCTCCCTATGGTTCCCTTTCAGGGACAAACGTGGAATGGGATTTTGTGGAGACCCCGTCGCAGACCTTGGAGGAATGGCCGTATGACCCGTCTGTCCTGGAATCGCTCTCCGGCCATTACACGAATGCTTCAGAGAAACTCCCGGCAGCGCTGCGGGACAGGATTATCGCAGCAAGGAACGCAAACAACGGGTACGATTACAGCAGGCAGCTGGTCTACGTCCTTTTGGATTTGCGTCTCCACACCGCAGGCGGACCCGTGAACGCGACAACAATCTATACCGACACCTATGCCGAAGTGACCGGTACTCCCCTGAAGGCCGGGACGCACATGCCGGCATCGTTTGGCCACCTCATGGGCGGGTATGATGCCGGGTATTACGGGTACCTGTGGTCGAAAGTCTATGCCCTCAATATTGTTGACGAGTTCAAAAACAACGGGATGACGAACCAGACCACCGGCCTGAAGTTCCGGCAGGAGATCCTTGCAAAGGGCAATATGGAAGACGGCAATGCACTCCTGAAAAACTTCCTCGGGCATGAGCCCGGGGCAGACGCCCTGTACACGTTTATCGGGATCACGGTGCCGCAGGAACCGGGCGGAGATCCCCGCTGACGGGCGGGATTTCCCCGCGGGTTCACCCTATTTTCTCTTCATGTATTGAAGTGGCCTGGCGTCCTGCGTCCTCGTTTGCGTGTCCGGCAATGGGTTTTCATATGGATTTCCGACGCCCCGCCCCACGGATCACTCGCCCATCGTGACCAATTCCGTGGACGATACCTCGTATATCTTCAGGATTGTCGGTGACGCATGCCACGGATCCGTCTTGGCGAAATACTCCCGCATGTGGGGCTGTGCGATATGTTCGTCGAGATGTTTCCTGCTCGCCCATTCTTCGAGGAAATGGTAGGAATCGCCGGATATGCCGACAACCAGTTCGTAACGGGTGCACCCGTTCTCTTTTCTCACGATCGGGACGATCTTCTTGACTTCGCGGGTGAATTCGCCGCGGTGTTCCGGTGCAATGAAACATTCGGCATCAACAAGGATCATGGTGTATCACCGGTACGAGGTCTCATAAAAAAAGGTAACAGGGTTCCTTATCGAAACAATGGCGGCCGGCCTGCCTCACGGACCGGGAAGGAGCCGGTAGTCATTCCGGCTGATTACCGGCCCGGATCGGGGGATTTTCCTCCACCCACAAAATCCGGAGAGATCTCTCCCGGGCCAGCGGTTACACGGTTCCGGAACATTCAAGGTCTTCGCACATCGACAGGCAGGAATATTTATCCGGGTCGATAAGACAGTTCAGCTTGCAT
>JBDKRP010000108.1:0-11989 GCA_039683275.1 Methanoregulaceae archaeon
TGATCGACCTGATCACCGAAAACAATCTCACGTTCACCGACCCGGTCCGGGAGAACCTGGTCGCAGAGATTGCAAAAGAGACAGAGGGATATGCAGGCTCCGACCTTGAATCACTCTGCCGCGAAGCGGGAATGCTTGCCCTCCGCGACAAAGCAGCAAGCATCACCGGAAAGCACTTTGAGAAAGCGCGGGTCAAAGTCCACCCGACCATGAACGAGCGGCTCCGCGAATATTATAAACGTATCCGGGACCACTTCAAAGGTGGACTCCCTACTCAGGTCCAGCCGCCGGAATACCAGTAATCCCGGTTACATTTCTTTTTTTCCGCTATTGGGTGCCCGGTTTTCCATTGCGAAGTCCGGAGAATCCGGTGTGCGAAAATCGCAGTTTATTTTTCTTTTGGTTCGTTGTGGCTTCCCGCCTCCCGGTTTTTCGCCCCGTATGTTGAACTCCTATATACATCAGCGTCATAATCTGGTACATCATTTGGCAGGATCCCAATGGTCAACGTAACCACCATGCTTGATGCAAAGAGCGTTCCCGGAGAAAAACCGGCGCTCATCTGCCCTTCCCGGGGTACGGTTCACACCTACTACCAGGTAATTGATGCCATGAACCGGCTGGGGAACGGCCTACTCGCATGTGGTGTCAGGAAAGGGGACCGGATCTGCATCTACCTGGACAGTTCCCCGGAATACCTGATCAGCTACTTTGCCGTCTGGCGGATTGGGGCTGTCGCAGTCCCGACCAATATCGTGTATAAAGGAGAGGAACTCCTGCATGTCATCAACGATGCCGGTGCAGTCACGGTAATAACGGACCGTAGCGGTGCTCCGGTCATTGCGGGAATCAGGATTACCGCCCCCTCGGTCCAGACCGTGATCTGCACAGATCCCGGGGTGCCGGGTACCGTTTCCTGGGATGAGATGATGACCAATTCCCCGGAACTCCGGGCTGCGCACTGTGCCTGCGACGATCTCTGCCACATCCAGTATACTGCCGGGACGACCGGGCGACCCAAAGGAGCCATGCTTTCCCATGGGGCATGGATGAGTGCGCTGGACGCTGAAGGGGAAGCGCTGCGCCTGCGTCCCGATGATGTATATCTTGGCATCTACCCAATGGGCCACGTAGGGATCTCCTGGGGTATTGCGGTCATCCGACATGGAGGAACGTTCGTCATGATGGAACGTTTCCACCTTGACCAGTACCTGGCGCTTATCGCGAAACACCGGATTACGGTTCTTGCCGGGATGCCCCCGGTCATCCATTCGCTCGTGCACAGCGAACCGGATTCGGGAGTCGAAGAGGCTCTTTCAACAGTCAGGGTGATCATCAGCGGGGGCGGGCAGCTCCTGCCGGTTGTATGGGAGGCATTCGATGAGCGATTCCATATTCCCGTTGCCAACTCATACGGCCTCTCGGAAACCATCGTGATCGGTTCCGGGACAACAACCCTTCCGGAATACCCGTACCTGACCCGGAATTACCAGAGCGTCGGGGTCCCGGTGGGGTACACCGAAGTGAAGATCGTGGATACCGCAGATCCGGACCGGGAACTCCCGCCCGGGGACACCGGCGAGATCGCACTTCGCGGGCCTTCTGTTGCCAAAGGCTACTGGAATCTCCCCGCTGCAACACACGAGGTCTTTCGCCCGGACGGCTGGTTCCTAACCGGGGATATCGGGTATATGGATACCGAGGAAATCCTCTTCATTACCGACCGGAAGAAGGACATGATTATTATGTCGGGCTGGAAGGTGTACCCGACCGAGGTCGAGAACGTCATCGCCCGGCACCCGGAAGTTCTCGATGTTGCCGTATTCGGGATTCCCGATGAACGGAGCGGGGAGATTCCGGTTGCGGCGATACTTTTCAGGCCTGATGCATCCTGTTCCGATGATGATATCGTCGCATTCTGCAAAGAGCACCTTGCCGGCTACAAAGTCCCGCGCCGGATTGTCCGGGTAACATCCCTGCCCCGGGTCAGCGGCTGGAAACTCCTGCGCCGGACCCTCCGTGAGGAGTACGGGGCGCAGATTTTTAAAAAATAACGTTTTTTCCTGCAATATGGCGGGATCGTGCTAGGGAAATCTATTTAATCCGGATAGAAGATATACCGGTGGTTATATCCTGTGCCAGATGTCAGATCCCGAATTACCGATATTTCCGGAACCGGGGCGGTGAAGAAACGCTCAACCGGAATTACCGGGCTCAACCTGCTCCTTGACGGCGGGTTCCCGCAGGGAACCACGATCCTGATCTACGGTTCGGCTACATCGGGTGTTGAACTAATGGCACGGCAGTTCACGCGTTTTCCGAACGAAGAGGGAAGTTACCTGGTCAACGACGGGGATGCTGATGAGGGAATGTTGGACGTTGCTGACCGGCATCCGGAGATGTACCTCCCGGATCTCATCGGCGGCAGAATTGTTATCGATTCCCTCTCGACCATGCTTCTGAAATACGGCCTTGACGCAACCCTGAAATTTATGCGCCTTGCACGCGAATCGGCACGAAGCCGGGGCGCAAATGTCATGTTTGTTCTCTATACCGGGATTCATACGCCCGTTGAGATGACCCGGCTCATACGGGTCGCGGATATCTGCATCGAACTTGCCTCAGGGATCAACATGAACGAGATCGAACGCTCGCTCATCGTCCATAAAATCGCCGGCGCCCGGGTGCCGCAGCGGGTCCTCCCGTTCATCATCACCGAGACCGGGATCGAAGCCTCGACAACATCCCGTGTCGTTTGATGGGAATACAAGCCGGTTCCCTGCCGGAAAACTGTCACTCATTTTCCCTATGATTATACCGATAGTTGAACCATTTTCAGATTCTGACCCTGGTACCTTCCCTGTGCGAACTATTTGATGTCCTCCGGGATTACCGGTAAGTACCTGGCCCCGGAGTACTGAACAGTGAAAGTAGTACCATTATAAATTCCGTGATACAACCAGAGAGTATTCAACCGGCCCGATGATCTGATGATGAGGAGATCGTCCGCAAGACTGCAATCCCAGACAATTTATGGAGAAGTGAGGGAACAACTTATGGAAAAAATCATGGAGATCCAGACAAGCGAGGCAGAGGGCGTCCTCGTAGTAGCAATTATCGGGCGCCTGGATGCCGGAACCACCCCGGAATTCCAGGAGGCCGGCAATCATTGGGAAGATAAACCGGTGGTCCTGGATCTCACCCGGCTTGATTATATCAGCAGTATGGGACTCCGCGTGTTCGTGTACCTGAAACGGCAGCACCAGAAAAAAGGAATACCCATGGTCCTTGCGGGAAGCAGCGAACTAGTGGACAGGATACTCACCCTGAGCGGATTTGAACAGGTATTCACCAGGTATTCCACAGTCCCGGAAGCACTGAAGGGAATTTCCACGGAAAAGACCTGAATCACCCGGTCTTCCGGATTATCCGATACCGTTACTACCCTCATCACGAGGATCCGATGGATTCCGCATGCCCAGAGCAACCCGATGAACCGGAACGAAAACCCGGAACCGGTGAAGCCTCACGCCGTGAAGTTATCCTGCATGCGGAACTGGAACTCGGAGCTCTTCTTCTTTCAGCCGGTGCGCCCGGCCAGCGGATACTGGATTCCGTAACCTTCCTGAACGAGAAACTGAACGGGGGCTGCCTGAATATTTTTCTCGGTTTTGAAGCGCTCATCATAACCCTGGGTGCGGGACCCCGCCGGCATCTTTCGATGCGGGAGTATCCCCTGCCGTCCGCGATGAACGGACGCGCCATGATGGTGATCAGCCGCTATCTCCGGGCACTACCCGAAGGTACGGACCCGGAACGCGTCATCCGGGATTTCAAAGCGCTGGACCTGAAACGGCCGGGCCCAAACGTTCTCACCTATGCGGCCATTGTCGTTTTCACGATGATTTTCGGGTTCTTCAACCATGCCGATGCGTGGGCGCTCGCGATCATCGGGATTGCGGCGCTCGTAGCCTGCCTGGTACGGGACAAGGCGACCGGGAAAGGGCACCGGTATTTTATGGCGGTCCTTGCAGCGACCCTTGCAGGAACGATATCCGCTGCGCTCCTCTCGCAGGTGATACCGACGGGAACCCCCCTTATCTCCCTCATTATTCCCTGCGTTTTCCTGATCCCCGGCTTTCAGCTCATCAACGGGGGATGGGAAATCCTGCGCAGCCACCTCCATATCGGTATTCCCCGGGTAACGGTGTTTCTCACGGTGATTGCAATCATCGCGGTGGGGCTCCTCTCGGTTCTCCTGGTCTACACGCCGGGAGTGGACGGCGCCGGTATCCTGGTTCCGGCAGGCTGGACATTCATTATCGATACCCTCCTTGGAGCTCTCGCAGCACTTTGTTTCTGCGTGATCATGAACGCACCGAAAGCCGCGATCCCGGTCTGCCTCATCTGCGGCGGGGCAAGCCGGCTTGTACGGACTGTCATCGTCCAGATAGGAGGGGACGTTGCATTCGCGGTATTCTGCGGTACCCTGGCTCTCGCGCTGGTTGCGCTTCTTATCTGCCTGCGAAGTGAAGTCCCAATCGTGATTCCTCTTGTTGCTGCTTCGGTGCAGTTCATTCCCGGGTACAATATCACTATCTGCCTGCAGGGAATGGCAAGGATCATCACCTTGGGACAGGCAGTTCCTTATGCCATCATCGGGTCCACGATATTCAACGGGATGATGGCGCTCTTCATCGCGGTCGCTATCATATTCGGGACCATGTTCCCTCTCCTGATCCTGAGCAAGGACCGGCGCTGGTACTGATTTCCGGAAAGAGGCGGCAGGGAATTTATACCGGAACAAGGTGATGGTATGATAGAGTCACGGCATTTTCCCAAGCCATATTCCCGGAATGCCGGTGAAATGCAGGCGATTTCCTGTGCGAGACATCTACACTCTCTGAGGTAACCATGAAACCGTTCATGTTCGTTTCCACCATTGTTCTTGCAGTACTTGCGTTCTGTATTATTGCAGCACCCGTTTCCGCCCTGGTTATCGATGTAACGGGCCGTATTGCAGTCACCGCTGTTGATCCAATGAAGGGTACTATAACGGTAGCTGCCCCGGCATGGTTCGGGTGCAATGCCACATCGGAAGGACAAAACTGCTCCCCGGATACCGGAAACGCAACCCAGCTTACAGGTATTGTCCCGGATAGTGCCGTCTTTTCAACGATTGTCCCCGGGGATCAGGTAATCGTTGCCGGGCACGGCCAGGAGGGAGGCCGGTTTCTGGCAATCGCAAAACTTTCCGAAACAGTATCGGGAACATGGCGGGTGACTGACCTCTTTGGCGAACCGGACCTTATTCCGGTTTCCCTGATCGGGGAGTACAGCGTCACAACCAGGGGAACCCCGGACTGCGCATCCTGCCAGAATAATATCTGCAATGCGTTATCTGCCAATGTGACTATCCTGAGCTTTGGAAAAGAAGTCGCTTCGAAAGATCTTTCGTTCCGGGATCCGGTTCTGTTCTTCAACGGAAGGAATGACGCGTCCAGCGTAAATGTCACCTTTGTCGCAGCAGAAGCGCTGCCCGGCTCATGCACGCAGGCAATTGCAATCCCCGTAGATCGGCAGCCGGTTTCGAATTACATTATCCACGTGGTCCCGCCCCTCGGGTCGGTGAACACAACTGCGGTTGCAACAGTGCCTGCCACCGTACAGATAGCGGTTTCACCAAAGACTGCCGCCGCCACTACCGCGAAATCGGGTGTACCTGTCCCGGCGGGGGCAATCGCTGCGGCAGTCCTCGGGATGCTTGTCGTTGCCCTGAAGAAAACGTAGAAGAAAAGAGTAGTATTCCTGGTTATTGCGGGGTTACCGCAATAACGAGGGTGAATGTTTCATCCGTAGGTTCTGCCGCTTCCCAAGGCCTGAAGTACACCGCCTTGAAGGAGTAGGTATCAACCGTTTTGGGAGAGAGGATCCATTCGTGGTAGCCACCGGATCCTATCAGCGTGCTGTCAGAAGCGGTATAATTGTTATACAGGACGTCCAGATTGTCAGGGATGCTGGCATTCCAGGAATATCCGGTTGTGGGGTTCTCGGGAAGCCGTACAAGTACCCGTTCACCCAACGGGATAGTTACAATTTTTCCATCCAGGGTATTGTTCACAAAAACCGTCGGGACGGCTGCGTTTGTTTCCGATACGGATACGGTCGCAGGGGTCTCCACCGTAACCGTGGGAATGACACTTTGAACCGGGACTGCTGCAGAGGATCCTGATGCCTCAGTCGTATCTGGAGATATATCAGTCGTCTTTGGCTCCCCAGATATCTGGGTGCAACCTGCTATCAACCCAACTGCAAGAAGAAGGGTACATCCGATCGCGATAATCGCAAGGCTTCGTTTCGTGATGATCACCGTATTTGGTTTCAGAATCTATTCAGCCGGATTTCCTTAAATCTGGCGATAACTACGAATTTTTTTTCAGTCAAGACTGTTTGGCATTGGGCATCTGCGTACGTATGATGGGGGTTGTCCGGCCCCGGGATGGGGGGTCCTTGTCTCTGCCTGGGGAGGGGGTACCCCCTCCGGACCTGTTGAGGGGGGTGCCTCCCAAAAATCGCTGACCCTCCGGCCCCGTACGCGAAGGGGTCAGAAAATTGGGGAGGGGGCCCCCTGTCCCGGCAAAAAGAGGGGGGGGGGTACCCCCCATTCTGGACAGGAAACGCTGGTTCTTCCCCTGAATTTCACGTCGGAGGTCTGGTTTTGCTCCCGGGGGGTAAGTTTGGCCGGGAGCCAGGGTAGGGGGGGGTCACCCCCAAACCCGCAGACCCCCCAAGACCCCCCGGAGGGGTTGTACACTTTTTGGACAGGGGGGTGCCTGCCCGGGGAGTGACAGGGTACCCCCACCCCCGGGACCATTTACCCCCCAAAGCCCTCCGACGGACAACCGGAAAAAGAGGGGTATCCAAGGGGGGGTAAACCGGGTCCGGACAGGGACCCCCCTGTCAAAAGTTCGTGGGGTAGGGGGGTACCCCCCTGTTGGGTACGGGAGAGGGGGTGCTCAGTAGGCTTTCATTGTTCGGGAACTCGGGTGCCTGATGGCTCCGGGATCTCAGCGGATCGGTGCGAGTGGGGGCGGCCGTGCTCGTCCCTCCGCCCGGCTCGCCAAAAACATCCCGCTGAAAAGAACGCAGTGGGTGTGCCAACGGATTATTCCTGTGCCCGGGATTCTTCACGGGAAAGGATCTTCCGGATATCCGTCTTCAGGTCGGGGATTTTATTTGTCGCATTGTCCCACAGGACAGTTGTCTTAATCCCAAAATATGCGTGGGTGAGAACGTCGCGAAACCCGGCAATCTTTTTCCAGTCAGTGTCCGGGTACCGGGCTTTGAGATCGGCAGGGAGATTTTTGATCGCTTCCCCGATTACCTCAAAGTTCCGGATGACCGCGTCGCGCCTTCTCCGGTCCCGGGTAAATTCTTCGAACGTGATTCCCTGCGAATCTTCCTCAATGTTCCCGATTGCCTCAAGGATATCGTCAAGGTATTGGAGTGTTGTCCTACGCATAGACAACCTCGCTCAGGATATAAGGTTTGAGCCGCTCCCTGATGGCCCCGTCCATCACGAGATCAACATTTCTTCCAAAGAGATCTTCCAGATAGAACTTGCAGTCCATGTAATTGTCGAATGTTTCCTCCCCGTCACGGAAGGTGACAAGGACGTCGACATCGCTCTCCGGCCGCTCCTCTCCCCGCACGAATGAGCCGAAGATACCTATCCGGGAAACACCGAACCGCTGTTTCAGTACCGGTTCGTGCTCCCGGAGGAGGGCGAGTACGTCCATACGTGTATTGCATGGTATTGCGGGGATTATGTTCTTAGCGGTTGCGAGGAGATCCGGTTTTGGGTGAGGGGGGTAATCATCACCCGGACCGGGGGGTCCCTGTTTGCTGCGGAAGAGGGGGGACCCCCTCCGGCCCTGAGGAGGCACCCCCCGCTCAATTTTCATTTACCCTCCGGCCCCGGGCCTGAAGGGGTCACGAAGCTTGGGGGGGGATCGCAGCCCCGGCCAAAAAACCGGAATACCCCCCTGTTATGGACGGGAAACGGTGGCTCTTCCCTTGAATTTCACGTCGGAGAGTCGGTTTTCGCCCGGAGGGGGTAAATTTTCCAAAAAATCGGGGACGGGGGGGCCCCTCCCTTGCCCGGTTACCCTCCGGGACCCCCGGGTAGGGGCGCTCACTTTTCTGATAGGGGGGTGCCTGTCTCAGCAATGACAGGGTACCCCCGCCCCCGGGACCATTTACCCCCCAAGGCCTTCCGACGGACAACCGGAAAAAAGGGGGTACCCAAGGGGGGGTAAACCGGATCCGGACAGGGACCCCCCTGTCAAAAGTTCGTGGGGTAGGGGGGTACCCCCCTGTTGGGTACGGGAGAGGGGGGTGCCTCTTGGGGTACGTGGAGGGGGGGTAGGTGGGGTACCAGACTGGGCCGGGATCTCAACGGATCCGTGCGAGTGGGGGCGGCCGTGCTCGTCCCTCCGCCCGGCTCGCCTACTATATAAACAAAATACAGTTCTATGTTTTTCTTGAATTTGACCAAATATTTTGAAAGAATTTTTTTCTTAATCTGATCATAAAAAAAGATTCTCGTTTAGAAATATCTCATCGATGGTATGACGATATTATAACTCCCTTTTAGGTGGCCAAATAAGGTTCTCTTGATTACTCTTTTTTCTTTCCAGACCTGATTTATCAATTACAAATTTTGGATAAATATTTTTTTCATACCATTTTAAAAATTTAAGACTATTTTCATACTTCGACTCAACTCCTTTAGGGATTGAAAATGCTCCTAATAAAAGTGAAAATATAACACTCCCATCCAAGTTTTTATTTGCAGTCTCCAAAAAAAATTGAGGCCAGGATACAACAATCATTGGTTTAATTCCATCATGTAATGGGACTTCAGGATATAATACACACCAATCTTCACGTCCATAATTAATTTCACTTAAATCAGGATTGTCGAAAAAATTACTCATAGCAAACTTACAATTTGGTGTGAGAAGTACCCCAAACCAATCGGCTTGTTCAGACCAAGCATATGCATCTGCTAATGCAGGTCCGAGAATTGAAGCATCCCCATCTACTAAATAATCTCCAAAAGAAACAGCACCCCGTAACAATATGTTATGATATATCCCTCGGACAATTGCACGCTGTAGCCATAGAAAAATTCCAGGTGCTACCCAATTTACAATTTTTGGATCAATTATCCAATGGACAATTATTGTGTCTCCGAATGTACTAATAACCCCTTTGGGAAAAGCAATGTTATTTGGTGAAGGGAGGATATTTTTGTTAATATAATCCGTGATTTCAAGATTATGTGATTCCAATTCTTGTAATAAAGCATTTTTATTGATAAGAAATTTTGATGCTTCCTCAAGTTTGTAATTTGAAATACCTAAAGCATCTAAAATAGCAACGAATCCAAAATATTGCGTCATAAATAAATATCAATTAAGTGATTTTATTCAAATCCTTTTCTTAAACGTATTAGGTATATCGGTTAGATGTGTTTGCTCAAAAAAACTCGCGAAGAATTTACTCTTCCCTCCTCCCGTCTTCTCCTGTAAACGTTCCCGCATAACCTTCAAGAGCCCGGCTTACCCACCTCCTCGTCAGTCCCTAGAAAATCCCCTCACCTTTTTTTCCAACTTCCCGCCCTTTTTATGTCCCTGTTCCAGACACTAGCATAACCTTCGGAAAGACCAGGAGGGAGAAGCAATCATGACCCAGATGACAATGACACAAACCCGGAACGGAATCGGAACCATGGGCTGGAAGAGGCCCGTCTGCCACCTCTGCATCGCAGCACTGCTCCTCCTGGGAGTTGCTGCATGCCTTGTCCAGAACGCCTCGGCAGCCGGGATCCAGCAGCCGGGAACCATCCAGGTATGGACCAGCCCGGGCAGCTCCTGGGTCTGCGTGGACGGGACGACCTGTAAGGGACCCCCCAACAGCGGTGCAGCCCTCTTCGCCGGGCTCACGCCGAACACCTACCACACCGTCACCGTAACCGTGTACGGATACGAGCCATTCACAAAGACTGTCCTCGTGAACTCGCAGGAAAACACGGTCGTGAACGCCAACCTGACACCGGTACACCGGTAAAAAAAGAATCTTTTTTAGAGGCTGCTGCGGACTTCTTTCGTCGCTGCAACCATATTCGAGAGTTTTGCAAACGCAGCATCCCGGGTCCGCATCCGCATCCCGCAGTCCGGGTCGATGAGCATCTTCTCCGGGCCAAAGACCTCAACACCCTTCCGGATATGCTTCACAATCTCAGGTACGGGTTCAATTTCGTTCGAGGTTGAATCGATGCTCCCGAACCCGACCATCTTTTTGCCAAGATCTTTTCCGGTGATTGCCTCCAGGTTCCCGGGATTATTCGCGAACTCGAGGTCAAGAACCGTAACCTCGGTTTTCAGGAGTTCATCAAGGACGTTCCCGATGGAGCCGCAGACATGCAGGCAGGTCGGAACAGAAAGCCCCTCGGTGATAATCCCGATAGCTTCCCGCCCGACGCTCACATCCGCGACGCCGGTCGAGAGGATCGGTTCATCGATCTGCAGCATCGTTATCCCGAGAGCTGCAAGGTGAACGGCCTCTTCCCGCAGGGCTTTTGCAAGGTCGAGCGCCAGTTCTTCTTTCGTCCGGTATGCATGAGTCGAAAGATGGAGCCCGTGGGCAAGCGAGGTCGGCCCCGTGATAATCCCTTTCACCTGTTTGTGCCGGGTCAGGGCATATTTCGTGTCCTTCAGGGTTATGGGGGACGATGCCGGCTGGACCGGGCCGACCACATCAAGATCCCGGACCCCGGGCAGGCTTCCCGCAAACGACCGGATCATATCCGCCCGCACCTGGCCGTCCGAGATGATATCCACCCCGGCTGCAACCTGGTCAGCTACCGCCGTCTCCACGGCTTTCTTCATCGGGTCGAGAAGTGCCGAAAAACCGGTGCCCTTCACCGGGGGATAACTGCCAACGACCGTTGTCGGCAGGAGAACGCCAAAAAGAGGGGGAATCATGGAACCATCCGTAGGGAGCAGTGGGCGATGAAAATATTAGAGGTTTCCCCTTACGGGACCAGCCGGTGCCGGTCGCGGGGGAACAGGACTGCTTCCCTGACGTTCTGAAGGCCGAGCATTGTCATAACAAGCCGGTCTGCGCCAAGACCCCATCCTGCGTGGGGCGGCATCCCGTACCGGAAGGGCCTCAGGTAAAACTCGAAGCTGTCCGGGTTCAGGCCCTTTGCCTTGATCTGCTTCACAAGAAGATCGTGCTGGTGGACACGCTGGGCCCCGCTCGAAAGTTCCATCCTCGGGTGCATGAGGTCGAACGCTTTGCAGATAGTCGGGTCATTCTCGTGGGGCATCGCATAATAGGGCCGGATCTCGGTCGGCCAGTCAACGATGAAGTAGTGGGCGCCCATCTCTTCCCCGATGGCACGCTCTGCAGCGGAACCAATGTCATCGCCGTACTTGATCGGCTCATCGATCTTCTTCTTCGCGATCTCAATTGCGTCGCCGTAGGGAAGCCGGATGAAGGGCGCTTTCGGAATGGTGAAATTGTCGATTTCTAGGTTTGCGAGCGGAACTGCACACGTATCTGCAACCTTCCGGTACACGGAGACAATCAGGTCTTCGAGAGTCTTCATCACGTCCTCATGGTCCGCAAACGAAACCTCGATATCGATGGAGGTCGCCTCGTTGAGGTGCTTTGTTGTATTGTGCTCCTCGGCGCGGAAGATCGGCCCGATCTCAAAGACTTTCTCAAAACCTGCCGCCATCATCATCTGCTTGTAAAGCTGCGGGCTCTGGTTCAGGAACGCTTCCTTCTCAAAGTAGGCAATCGGGAAGAGTTCGGTCCCGCCTTCGGTCGCTGCTGCAACGACTTTCGGGGTTGTGATCTGGTAGAACCCGTTCGTAAACAGGTAATCGTAGATCGCGTGCATCGCAACGCTCCG
>JBDKRP010000109.1:0-24853 GCA_039683275.1 Methanoregulaceae archaeon
ACCGCAGTCTGATTTGCGCGACACCTGGTAAAGACGACTCCGGGAACCGGGCCCGTTCCTTCAACATATCAGGAAGATTAACCGATTCCGACCTGAACATCTCAGATGGAAGACAGTTGGGCAAAAGCAATTATATTGTTAAAGATTCTATACTTTTTCGGATCATTAATCCCGGGAATCTATAGAAAATAGAGACCCGGATTATTTTGAGCCACAAGGAGAACCCAAATGAATTCGATTTCCCCATCATCGAAAAAAGTTCCCAACATGAAACGGAAGCTTGGCATCGCACTTGCGATTGCGGTTTTCGTTATCGGCATGGTTCTGGTAGCAGGATGTACCAGTTCATCCACGAGTACATCCTCAACCAAGGCTACTACCGCTGCTACCGCTGTTGCAACGAGTGCTGCCGCCCAGGTGAGCGACACCTCAGCACCTGCAGGAACTCCGGCGACCTCCGAAAAGATCGGAAATGGAACTGCAATGCCCCCGACCAACGGTACCGCACACACAGCCCCCGAAGGAAATATGACCGGCGGCATGGATGGAAATATGACCGGCGGTCCGGGCGGTAACATGACCGGTGGCCCGGGCAGCCAGGGTGGAAACCAGTCTGGCGGGACTCCCCCCAGCGGCACTCCGCCCACATCATAACCTGCCCCAAAGAGCAGTAATTCCAATCCTTTTTTCCGGGAGATTCAGAAGGTACTTTTGTTTCCGGCCCTTTATCCGGTTTGCAGCTACCCTGTCAGGGAATATAGAAAAATCAGCGGGTTTTTCGTTTAACGTATGGCGCCGGGCCGGTTTCCCTGCGATGCGCCACACGAAGAAGAGCCGTATTCATTTCGATTCGCTGCGGGGAGTCCATATCAGGCATCCCTTCTGCTGGTTCCGCTCGATCTTTGCGTCCGAAATGGGGACCCCCCCGGAATTTCTGCATACCGGTCCATTGTTCTTTGAGGCGGCAATATATCCGCCGCAGGTATCGCACCGGTTCTCCTTACACCGAAGTTTCATTCCTCACAACATCTCGTTCGGGAACCAAGAAGGTTACCAATCGATACCGGATACGGATGTGAACTCCGGAAAACGGACGGATTCCGCTTACAGGGGACCGGGTACTCCGCATCAATCGGGAAAAAGAAAAAAGTGGTAAAACCGTTACTTGTCAACCGCGATCATCACTTCGCTGGATTTGATGACCGCATACGCAGTCGAACCTGCCTGGAGACCGAGATTCTCGACTGCTTTTTTGGTGATGATCGATGTGATATCTCCTGCCCCGTTGGGAAGTTCCAGGGTTACCTCAGAGTTGACGCTTCCCGGGGTGATCTTCTTGACTTTGCCTTTCAGAATATTGCGTGCACTGATCTTCATGCTATCACCGAAACCGGATACTTCTTCATTCGCCTGGGACGATGTGTTACAGGGCTCCAAATGGCGAAATCTCCTGATAAGTCTTTTTCAGGAGTCCGTGACAATCGCATTTTTTAGTCGGAAGTATTCCAGGCCTGATCCCGGATTGGAGGATACACTATGAAAAGCGTTGGAACCTGGAATCTACCTGAGGCTTTTTTTCCTGATTACCGGATGTACAGAGCGCTGGAGGTCTCCTTCTCCCGCCAGGGACGGTTCAAACCCCGGGAGGGTTCGTTTCTTTCCCGCGTGAATTGTACCAGGAGATTCCATACACGACGACCATACCGAGAACGAATGCGATGGTCAGGGAACTTATGAGCGTCACGATGCCCATGAACCCGGCAATAACCCAGGATTCGCGGCGGAGCCCGTGTTTTCCCAGTTCAAACGCAGTGAAGAGAAGGAGCGCACCGAATATCCCGACCGGGATCAGGGTTAAGATTGCCGGGCTTGCGAAAAAGAGTGCAAGTACCAGGAAAACAATTCCCGCAATGATACTTGCAAGACCGGTGCGTGCCCCAAACCGGTACTGGCCCGCAAGACCGTTCGAACCGTGACACATCGGGAAACCGCCAAATGGCGCCGACGTGAGATTCATCACGCCCATTACCCGGGAGAGTTTCTTTGGCGCGACTTCCTCCCGGAAGAGATCTTTTGCAAGGAGCGACGTCGCAAGGATGGCATTTGTGATTGTCAGGATAACCTGGGCAGGCACGAGGTCTGTCAAGGCACCGGTCATATCGCCAGGGGAGGGGATGACGAGAGGCGGAAGCCCGGAGATCTGGAACCCGGGAAACCCGTTGATAAGAATCCCGATGGAAACCCCAACGAGGACGACAACGATTGCGGAGATATCCGGGAACCAGCGTCTCCAGCTGACGAAAAGCCCGATGAGGATTATGCCGAATGCCAGGGCGAAAATAGTGAAATCTCCCGTGATGTAGCCCAATGCTGTTTTTGCGAGAAGGAGTGCAAGCGCGACCTGGATGCCACGCAGGACCGCTTCAGGAATGACCCGGCCAAGGAACCCCATGATGCGCTCCGAACTGAGCAGGAGAAAAATAAATCCCAGGATCAGGCCGGCGGCCGCAATCTCCCCGGCGCCAAGCTGTTCCGCTATTGCAACCGCCGCGACCGCCTTCATCGGTTCAATCGGGAGAGGGAGCCGGTAAATTACCCCGGTCGCGACAAACCAGATGCCGAAAAAGAGAAGGATGGGGGAGAGGGGAAGATGGCAGACAACGGCAGCCGTGAGGATGAGTGGAATGATGGTCCCGAAATCCCCGAATGCTCCCGCAATTTCCGACAGCAGGAAGGGAATTTTCTGGGAGACCGCCCCGGAACGGGACGAGTCTCCCCGGGGAGCATCGTTCCGGGGATCTTCCATAAGAGTTCTGTTACTGCCACTTCACAAATAGTATTTCTGTTCCGGAATTCCGTTTCGGCTTTTTCCGTTGGATGCGTTTCACGATTTGACGGGTGACGCGGACGTTCCTTCGGAAAATTCCGGCGCACCTTCGATGCGTTCCGGGTTTGCGTAGATATTCATCTTCCCGGAACGCACAAAGCCGACAACCGCAAGGCCGGTCTGCCTTGCCACATCCACCGAGAGGCTGGTCGTTGCCCCGCGGGAGACTATGATCGGGATATTCGCGATCAGGCACTTTCTCACCATCTCGGATGAGATCCTTCCCGAGAGGATGGCAAAACTATGGGAGAGATCCCGTCCCTGCCGCAGTGCCCGCCCGACCACCCGGTCAAGGGCATTGTGCCTGCCGATATCATCAGCCCGGTACACCTCGCCATCCGCGAAGACAAGGCCGACCGTGTGAATCCCGCCTGTCACCCGGTGCAGCTCCGAGTCAAGGACCTTTTTCACGCCATCCATAATTAGCGCGGACGTAATCCGGAAATCCGAGTTGATCTTCGGAAGACGTTTCACGTCGATGAACGATGAATCGCCGCCGCACCCGCTCAGGATGACTTTCTTCGGGCCGATCACCGCAAAGGGATTTTTGGTGAGGACCGAGACAATATCCTTCTCGACCCGCAGCGATTCGATGTCATCGATAGTTTTGATGATCTGTTCGGTGTAGAGATACCCGGTCACGAACTCGTCAAGGTCCACGGGGCTCGTCATCGCGCTCATCGCGTGCCTGCCATTGACGTTGACGGTTACTGCCATCTCGACGATGACCGGGTGAGTCCCTTCAGTGAAAACACCGTTCTCTCCTTTAATACAGGGAAAAACCCTGATCATGTCAGCCATTACATTCCCCCCTTCGCAGCAGACGCAGGAATCCGCCGAACCGGTTCCGCACCAGATTGCCGCACATATTGAGTATATGGAGTACTGTTTTCAGGGGATTTGTTCCTATCTGAAAAACCCGAGAACAGATGCCGAAGGGTGCCGGGCGGAATACTCCCGTCTACCTGGCTCCCTGCAATGTACTTCCGGACTTCTGCGGGATACCGGACCCGGATACGGGCAGGTTCCTCAGTTCCCCGGTGTTCCGGACATCATAGAGATCCAGTGTCAGGAGGATATCCCGGAATTCTGGCGATACTGCCGTATCGAGAACCGCTTTTATCCGGGGGTCGTCCAGCATACCAGACGGAATCACGATCTCGTACCGCTCCCCTGCAAGGAACGTGAAGATAAGGCCGTTCTTCTCCGCCAGACCCCTCGGACCCGGCCCCGCATCCGCGCTTCCGTTCCGGATGGCATCGATGACTGCCTTCGGGTGCCGGACTTCCCGGAAATACCCCTCGATATTTTCGGGGGGGATACCGAACCTGGCTAGAGCGGTATCAAATATTGCCCGGGCCGCCGATCCCCGTTCCCGGTTGATGAACCTGATATCTTCCAGCCCGGAACTGTCTATCCCCTTAAGAGAGATGATGCCGATGGGAATTTCAGCAAGGCAGATAGCGAGCATTTCCATACCCGGGAATTCGCGCTCTATCAGTTCGCGGGCAAACGAGCCTTCGATATCCGGGCTTTCAATTGCTGCCATATGACAGGTGCCTGCCCGCAGGGAAGCTATCGCTCCCGCATTACCGGTCTGAAGCGGTGTTATGATGATCCCGTTCTCCCGGAGGATGGAAGCGAGACAGTCGAGCGGCTGCTCGCTGCGTCCCACGACGAAGAGAGTCCGATCGATCGCATCCCGGGACCTGGTAAGATACGCTGTAATTTCCGTTCCGGTCTCATATCCTTCGAGTGCTGCCGGAACCCGCATGTAGGCATTCGCATGCAGCCCGGTCACCTGAACGCTTGCGCTCCGGTTAAGGGGAACGCCGATATACTGTCCCCCCACCTTCGCAACAGCAAGACGTATGAAATCCTCGCTGCCCGGATCGGAGGTGACGGACTGCGCCAGTATGACCGGGAGCTCTTCTTCTTTTGGCGGCGGAAAACCCCAGGTTGCGAGAAGGGGCCCTGCAAGTTCCCGGAGAGCGGTCTGTGCGGCTGTCGGGTAACCGGGAAGACCGATCACGGGTTTGTCCCGGATCTTCCCGATGATAGCAGGTTTTCCCGGTTTCATGGCAATCCCATGGGCCAGAACCGTACCGAGTTCCGCCAGCACCGGTGCGGTGAAGTCTTTCGTGCCGACGGAAGATCCGGAAAAGACGAGGACCAGGTCGTTCTCGGAGACGGCTTTTTCGATTGCTGAACGAAGGCGCAACGGGTCGTCGGGAACCAGCGGGTACCGGGTGCAGGTCACCTTGCAGGTTTGCAGCCAGGCGACAGCTGCAAGAGAATTGCTTTCGACAACCTGCCCGGGTGCGGGCGACGTCCCCAGCGGGACCAGTTCATTTCCTGTCGGGATGAGCCCGACTGTACAGGAAGTAACGGAAAGTTCGCTGATGCCATATGTTGCAAGGGCGCCGATATCGTGGGGCAGGATGCGATGCCCGGCAGGGAGAATGAGCTCATCTTCCCAGATATCCTCCCCGGGTTTCCGGATATGCTGGCCGGAGAGCGCTGGGCTCCGGATACTATAGGAATTTCCTTCCTGCGAGACATCCTCAATCATAATTACGGCATCGCAGTCTTCCGGAACGACATTTCCGGTGTTGACCCGCCGGGCGAATGGCAGCCGTACAGGATTCCGGTTCGATGCTCCCAGCGTATCCGTACTCCGCACCGCGATCCCGTCCATGGCCGCAAGGGGAACCGCAGGAACCGAATAGGAAGAGAAGATTGGTTCCGCCGTTACCCGGCCTGCCGTTTCAGCAAGCGGCAGGACAGAAAAATTCCTGGGACGCACATAGGCTGTCCTGATCAGGCTGACGGCATCCTTGAGCGGAATCAGGGACAGGTACCGTTTCCGGTTCTCTATCCGGTCCTGCCTGCATTTGGTTGAGGTTGTCTCATGCATGGGAACTACACTCGGAAATACCAGAAGGCGGAACAATCAGCGCTGATCCGGTTTTCTAATTGACTACTATGTACTTAGGTGTAAAGTAAATAGTTTTTAGGAATCGGACCCGGTGCAACCCGACAGAAAGAATCAGATACGTGTAAATGATTGCTTAAATGAGCATCATACGAAGGATAATGCGGTTCCTTCATCAAATCCTTCCCGCGTTCTTTTCCAAAGGAACAATCCTCGCAGGGCCGGTGAAAACGAGGAATATGCCATGCCAGAAATATTCCGGATAATACTATCCAGGAATGCCGTCAGGTCATTCATCAGACTCAACTATTTTGCCAGCGGCAGCCACGCGTGCCGCACCAGGTGTTGTTCCCATTCCGGTTCCCGCCGGTACGATACGGGCAGTCTGCACTGATTGTGGTAACCGGGTTCGCCTCATGGATCCCCGAATCGTGGTACGAGTAATCCGATCCTGTGTGCGTGACCACTACCTGGTGCGTCTCATCGTGCGTTCCCGTGTATGCCTGGGCTGCTGTTACCATCAGGCAGACCGCAAGCAATCCGATCATAATGATTTTTCCAGAGAGCCAGTTCCTGTTTCCGATGTTGTTTTCGGTCATGATTTTTCCACACCCTCTCTCTTCAAAGGGTAATGAGGAATTCTATGTATGGACACATATACTGCTGGAATTTGGAAATTTTTCAGGGTTTTTTTTCCAGTCTCCCTGGAAAGAACCCGGGATCTGCCAGGGTTCAGTACTTCTCTGCCGCCGGCAGGAACTCCTCATTCTGTCTAAGCAGAGATAAACTTATTGATTTTCACAGACTGGTGTATCAGGTAGAAAATTTTTGTTCCGTAACCCCGGTGAAGTATTGAACCTAAAGTATTGCAGTGCAACCGTAATACTGATAGAATTTCAAAATGCCAGTCCTGGTGCCGAAACCAGTCAGTTTCCCCTGAACCGCATTATTGTACTCTTATAGGAACTTGTCTGATACAGGAAGGCATTGTCCGAGGGATCTTTTTCCCGGAACAAAAGTATATGAGGACAGATTATCTGATGTCACCCCATCCCGCAATCCTATAAGTGAGGAAACATCCCGGATAACTCGGATATCCCGGAAGACTACCGTGAGATATCAGCCTGGCCGCACCCCTGCTGCATGTGCTGAATGATCGGACTTTCCAAACGGAAAAATAAGAAAAAGGTGAAAGGAGGGGGAGAGAAATCTGTATTTAGTTATTCCCACTGGCAATAACTCGCCCAGGAACTTCTCACGACGTTCTCGCCGTACATGCCTTTGCAGCGCATGTAATCCTTATCATTGTCAGGATCACAGGTTCCCTTCCAGTAGCAGGGCGCTTCTACGGTACCAAGGAAATTGTTGTTCTTGTCCCAGCAGTACACCCAGTGTTCCCCGCAACTTCCCTCTCCAAAGAGGTTCCCGTTTTGAGTCAGGCCCGCGATGAACGGAATCTCCGTGTTTTCGTTCCCGCCGGCAGAAGCGGAAGTCCCGGGATCTGCGGCCTGCACAACAGAAACGGATATGCAGATGAGAAGAAGTGCTACTCCCAAGAGGGAGAGGAACGGCTTCTTCCCGACCTTCAGTTTTCTGCCCCGGGGTTTTCGGATTTGGTTTTCTATCATGGTTTCTTCCTCTATCATCCCGGGTGTTCCCCGGGCTCCTCCGGTATTTGCAGGATCGGGTTATAAGGTAAGGGAACCGGGAAATTTTCCCTGATTATATTTCCCGACAGATGTCAGGCACTCCCGGAAGACTCCGGTAAGGCAGGTATCTTCGGATTGCAATTCCGCCGTTTGTGCAGCGTGACCTGACTTTTTCAAAAGAAAAAATGGGAGGGGAATATGGAAAGGGAATAGAGGTATCCGAAGTACCGTGATCAGGCGTGGCAATCACTGATCCTGACGGCTTTATACACCTGGTTCCCAAAGGCCTGAATGCAGGATCTCATTTCTGTATTATAGGTCGCGTAGCTGCAAAGGTCGCCTTTGGGGCTCCCCCAGAAACGACATTGGGCAGAAGTTGTTCCCATCACCTGGTCATTACCATTGTAACATCGAACATCTTCCGTCTTACAAATATCCCCTGCATCGTCGGCATCGGATCCCTGGGAAATCTCTCCGATATCCAGTATGTTCCCAATTGACAAGAGATTGCTTTCTTCTTCAGGAGAAGTATCTTCCGCTGCCTGAACGGCAGCCCCACATCCCATGACCACAAGAAGAAGCGCGGCTCCCAGGATTGAGATATATGACTTCTTCCGGTTCTTTGGTTTTCCCTCATGTGGCGTTTTTCGGATTGGGTTTGGTATCATGGTTTCTTCCTCAATCAGCCCGGGTGTTCCCCGGGCTCCTCCAGTATTCGTACCAGCAGGTTATAACGCCGGGGAAGCGGGAAAATTTACCGGATTATATTTCCAATCATATGCCCGACAAATCCCGGAAGACTGAAACAAACTATCAATCGCTGATGGGAATTCGACAGCATTTGCAGTGCTACCTGACATATCTGAAAAAAATGGGAATGGGAAGGAAGGTATTCCGGCAAAAAGATCAATCGTGGCAATCACTGATCCTGCTTGCCTGGAAGACCTGATTTCCATAGGTCTGAACGCAGGCTCTCAGCTCGGCATTATGGTTAGGGGGTTCGCACATGAGGGGAGGGTAAGAAGTTGTAAGACACTCTGCCTTCACATTACCCATCCACCAGCCCTTATCGTTATAGCATTTGACATCGGCATAACCACACATTTCATCCTGAACAGGGTCTGCATCCCGGGATAGATTATCGAGATTCAGTATGTTCCCGATTGAGAAGAGCCCGCCCTCTTCTCCCGGAAAGGTTTCTTCTTCTGCCTGAACAGCTACTCCACACCCCGTGACCACAAGAAGAAGTGCAGCTCCCAGGATTGAGAGGATTGACTTCTTCCGGTTCTTTGGTTTTCCGTCCTGTGGTTTTTTTCGGATCAGGTTTGATATCATGGTTTCTTCCTCTATATGCCCGGGTGTTCCCCGGGCTTCTCCAGTATTCATACCAGCAGGTTATAACGCCAGGGAACTGGGAAAATTTACCGGATTATATTTCCAACCTGATACCGGAAATTCCCGGAAGCCTGCCAGGAGGCATCTAGAGAATCCTACACCGTGGCAGCATTGGCATATGCAACTGTTCATACTGAAAAAAGAAAGGGATACGTAGATCCCTGTCACGAGGGAAAATATCTGCAATCCTCGATCCTGCTGGCCCGAAAGACCTGATTCCCAAAAGCCTGAACGCAGGCTCTTAGTTCAGCATTATGGTTGGGATTATGGCAACTTCCTGATGATATCATGCAGATACAGGGAGTGGTTCCCATCAGGCGTCCATACCTATTGTAACAATTAATATTTGCCCTGCCACAGGGATCAGCACACTCCCCACTATCCAAAATATCTTCAAGTGACAGCAGGGTCCCGGGATCAGGAAGAAAACTTTCTTCATCCGGATATGTATCTTCCGTTGCCTGGACGGAAACGCCGCATCCCACGGTTACGAGAAAAATCGCTGCTCCCAGGATTGAGAGGATTGACTTCTCCCAGGTCCCGGGTTCTCTGCCTGTTTTTTTTGCGATTGGTTTTGTATCATGGATGTTCCTCTGCAAAGCCCGTTTGCCCAACGGACTTCCCTAGTGTTAGTACGAGCGGGCTATAATGCCGGGGAGCCGGGAAATTTTTCAGCACTATATTTCCTATCAGATTCCCAGGAATTCACGACAGGGTAGTGGTAAAGTGGTGGCTTATTGAGGAATTATAACAACACGAATCGGCAAGGATCACCGGGGAAGAGCGGCTTTCAAAAGAACAAATAGCATCGGTTCCCGAAAAGCAATTGGATGGAATTATATTTCCTGTTCGGTCTTCCCTACCGATGCAAGGCAGAGCGGCCACTCGGTTTCCGGATCCAGTTCTGCCATTTCCCCAATCGCTTCGTCATGGAAAAGATCGAACGACCGGGCCTTAAGCCCGATGCTCGCTGCTGCAAACTGGAGGGCCTGGCATACGTGTCCGGCATCGATGAGCATGCTCCGGTACCCCCGGTTCCCAAGCGCCCATACGGAACGGTACGGGATCCCGGCATAGATGAACGTGGCGGCAGCCCGGGTTACCACCTGGAAATTCAGGCTTGCAGTTGCAAGTTCCAGGAGGACGTCCGATTCCACCCGCATCGGGACAATGCTGTGAGACAGAGGGAGATAATGGTACACTCCGGTGTCGAGCCCTTTGACTTCCTGGGCAACGAAGTAGGTCTCGATGGGATACCGCAGCCCGCTTGAGGGAATGTGCCGCAGGGCGATATGGTCTCCCTGGACAACCTTCACTCCCTGGGTATACCAGAGCAGGTACGAGAGTTCTTCCAGCGTGATGCTGCATTTCGTGAAAAATGGTACCTGTTCCCACTGCTCGAATGCGTCCCGGACAGAGAGATCGGTTGCCTTCACTTTCTTCGGGTCAGGCAGTTTGATGATCTTCGCACCTTCGGGTGCAGGTTTTTCAAACGGCGGCTGGGGGATTCTCCGGATCAGGTCCACGGTGGAAAAATCCGGGTACTTCGTGCTTCTGATAAACTCAAGTCCGATATTTGCCATGATTCCTCCAGGAAATGAATGGGGATCTCAGGAAATTCAGTACATTATGACAGGGTTCAGCGATTAGTAAGGACTCTGTTTGGAGACCGGATAAAAAAAGGTTGTGACAGGGGGGGCTCATTGTGCCCTGACGTACAGGTTCGCGTAGACTTCCTTCCCCTTGCTCTTGGGGTGGCGTTCACCGAGATCTCCGATGTAGTGGTCGAAGACCGCCTTCGTGCCATCGATCTCTTTCTCGACGCGGTCGACTTTCTTGAAGCCGGGCATCATGTACATGATCTTGCCAAGGACGTAGATCTCGCCCTTTACCATCTGGCCGCCGACACGTCCCTCGACATCTCCCTTGATGACGATGGTTCCGCCTTCCGCATGGGTGGAGACATGGATGAAGGCATTGCCTTCGATGATAATGGTCCCGCCAAGCATGAAGGTCCCGATATCGTTGCCTGCCTTGCCGTGGATCCGGATGAGGCCGCCCTTCATGCCGCGCCAGTCGCCGCGGTAGGCGCAGCCGACATGGTTCTGGGCATTTCCGAGGACCTCGAGTTCGCCGCCTTCCATCTGGATCCCGCAGAAGGAGTCGACATTCCCCTTCACGAGGATCTTGCCGCCCTTCATCCAGCCGCCGACATACATGTCCGCATTCCCGTCAACCGTGACAGTCCCTGCGGTCATCTTGCTGCCGATATACTTGACCCGGGTGCAGTCTCCTGCAATGTGGATATTCGTCTCGGCTGCGGTTGCTCCGCCGTTTCCGGATACCGTGAAGAAATCGCCGAGTTTCATGACGATCTTGCCTTCGTGGCCGGGAAGTTCGGCAATCTGGGCTGCAGTCTTTCCTGCGAATGCATCGGGATTAATACTGTACCCTTCGAACATGAGCTCCGGGGTCTTTGTGGGAGTGAGGGTTACGGTTTCCATGTTCAGGCCTCCACATCGACATCGATAACCAGCGGGTGCGGTGCAAGGTACTCGCGGACCGGGTAGTTGGAGATACCAACCGTGTAGGTTCCCTTCCGGAATGCCTCGCTCACATCACGGGTAACCTGCGGGTTCTCTTTCATCTTCGCATTGACCCACACCGTCTTCTTGTGACCGTGGCTGATGACTTCGCCGTCTTTCACGACAATCTCACCGGACTTAATGAAGCAGGCCGCACGCTGGAATGCCGATTCAATCATCTCCGGGTCTTTTGGCATGTCCTTGTAGTTGAGGTCAAAGACAGCAACGTTGCCGTCCATACCGGGGGCAAGGCCGCCGTAGATATGGGAGAGCCCGAGTGCCTTTGCGGGACCTGACCTGGTCATCTGGGCAATCTCGTAAAGATTCAGTTCACGGTCGATCGAGTGGATTGTCGTCGCATTGATGACCTTGTCCGTGTTCTTCATGGATGCAAGGACAGCTTCACGGGCTTTCTTGCTCATAAGCCACTTGATGACACGCGGGTACCGGGTGAATGGTCCTGCATTCGGGTGGTCGGTCGTGATGAAAGTCCGGTTCATATCCTTGGCATAGAGTGCCAGCTCAAGACCGGTTGCCCACTGGACAGCGTTCGGCAGAACATCCTTGCTGTAGATGTACGGGACAATACCTGCGGCAGTCTCGAGCTCGACATCGACATTGGTCCATTTCAGGTGGTTGAGGGCATGGAGGTGGTGCTCGAACGGCCCGTCTGCAGTCATCGTGGTCGTCTCGTCCAGGGTAACGCAGCCGAGATCTATCGTAATGTTCTTCTGCTTGTTGACGTAGTCCATGACTTCCTTTGCCTTGGAGCAGAACGTTCCCCAGCCGTCACCGCCATACGAGTGGAACTGGAGGTGGGTGGAGTGCATGACCTGCTCTCTGCCGAATTTGTTCTTAGCCTTGACACCTTCGGCAAGTTTGAGAGAGTCGATAGTGACCGGATAGTTACCTGGGTTCCCGAGGTTGTTCTGGTGGATGTGGATTGAGTGGGGAAGCCCGAGGTACTCATTTGCCTGCATCAGGCCGGTGATGATTTCTTCCGGGGTGATATCGAAGAACGGCACCTGATCGTCGAGCTTTAAGCAGTTGAGTCCCCAGCTCCATGCGGCAGTTCCGCCCGGGTTCACAACTTTCACACCATATCCTTTCGAGACTTTCAGGAGCCACGCAATGTAGGCTGCGGTGTTCTCGACTTCCTTGTTCTTCAGGTACTCCATTACGAACCAGTTATTCCCGAAAACCGGAAGGGCAGCCTCATCGATGATGGGCGTGTCGTGGATCTCTTCATGGACGTGAGGGGCCATGAGGGGAGGCATTGCTGCTTCCATGACGAAGGAATATCCCATGCGGGCGTAGTCATACCCGGTCTTGAAGACTGAGGGGATCGAGAAGCCGGACTCCATGCGGTAGCCGTTCTTCTGTGCCATCGAACTCCGGAGGGTTCCTGCCCGGAGTTTGTCCTCTGGCCTGAGCAGACGCCCGGCATTGACCTTCGGGCCTGCAACGTGGGAGTGGATGTCCACACCGCCGGCCATGACGATCTTGCCCTTTGCATCGATGACCTTAGCTGAGGAACTGACCTTATCGACAATCTTCCCGTCCTTGATGGCGATATCCCTGACATCCCCGTCGATCTTCTGGGACGGGTCGATTACAAAGCCGCCCTTGACAATTATTTCGCCGCTCGTCATCTTAGTTCACCTTCGCTGAGGACTCCGGATATTTCCGGTCTTCTTTTGCCATAAGCCAAATCGGCTTTGTGTCCGTGAGTTCGCACATCCGCTCGTAGATCCTGTCCATGATCTGCTCGTCACTCGGGACACCCGGAAGGCCTTTGATGACTGCCTTGAACTGGATGGGCACATTGTCCATACGGTAGACAACACCTGGTTCATCGACACCGGCAATCCTGACCGGGATGTGGAGGTCCGAGATCTCGCTTGCCATATTGAAGTTGGGGTCGATGGTGATGAACGGATGCTTCTTTAAGTGCTGGACCGGCTGGATTGGGAAGTGGGCACCGGCATCGGCACCGATGTTCACAAAACAGTCCACTTCGTCCCGCATTGCAAGATCAACGGAGCTGGTCTCCCCCGGGTTCATGTGGGCGTGGGTTCCCTTGGAGAGGTCGATACAGTACGGGAACCCGAACTGCCAGGACCAGACCTGGCCGGGGCCGGCGATATTATAGTGGCCCCGCATTGCCATGATCGATGCTTTCGTGTGGGTATTGAGGTCGCGGGTCAGGCTGATTGCGATATCGACGTTGTGGTTGTGACCGTCGGAGTGGGTGCATCCCATGCCGAAGAAGATCATGCAGAAGCGGGCCTTCTTCATGATCTCAGCAGATTTCTGGATGGTCTCCTTTGGGATGCCTGCAACTACATCGGGAATGTCGTGGCCCCGGAGAACGGTCCGGACCGCATCGAAGAGCTCGTAATCGTGGCCCTGCTGGACCATCAGGTGGACGTCCGCGAGTTTTGCAGTGTCGGTCTCACGCGGGTCGATACAGAGAACGGTCCGCTGCATCTGTCCCTTCTGGGTGAAGTAACCACGCGGGAAAATCGAGTACCGGGAGGTGTGCCGGGGGTGGGCATGCATGGGGTTGCATCCCCAGAAGACGACGACGTCTGCACGGTTCTTTGCCTCACCAAGGGTACAGCTCGGGTACCCGTTGTCGAAAATCGCGAGGAACGACGGGCCGTGGCAGATGGTTGCACAGTTATCGAGGACTGCACCTGCTTTCTCGGCAATGCGGCCGATTGCGCTCATGCCTTCGCAGTTAGTGGATCCGAACCCGTAGATGAGCGGCTTCTTTGCTTTCAGGAGTGCTTTTGCAGCCCAGTCGACTGCCTCATCATACGAGATCTCTTTCAGGGAGCCATCCGGCTGGCGGAGGCGGGGAAGCCGTGGCCGGGTCGGGTCGTTCGCATGGTGGAAAAGGTTGTTCCCGATGATGCAGGCATTCCGTACTTCAAGGATCTTGGTCTCGTCATCGGAGACATCGACTTCAATATCATCGCAGGATGATCCGCAATACGGGCATCCGACCTGTTTAATTGTCTTTACCATATCAGTTTCCTCCTTTCCAGAGGCCGACTGCACCCTGCACGAGTTCGAGCGCGGTCTTTATTCTCTCGTTCGGGGCGGGTTCAATCGTAACCGGGAAACCGCTGTACTGGGGAGTACCGGTCGACTGGGTCCGGGGCGGGACAACCTGGTTTGCCCAGACGCCCTGCCGGATGTGAGCGAGGCCGGGCGGGCAGTACTGGGTCGGGACAATGGCTTTTACGATAACAGAGCCGCATTCGCTCGTTACCTTGACATTGGTGTTCTTCCAGATGCCGAGTTTCTTCATGTCCTCAGGGTTCATCTCGCAGATCGAACAGGCTACGAAGTAGTTAGGGTTTGTTTTCCCCTGCTCCATCGCAGCGCCCTCTTCGATCGAACGCTGGGTAATCATATTGAGCTGTATCTTTGTCACAACTTCACCTCAATCAAACAATCTGATGAGAAGCGGACGAGCGGAAAAGCAGTCCGTACTTTTCCTGCCCGGATCCGGCTGATCTGTTTGCCATACCAGATCGAGCATCTCCTCAGATTCAAGTAGAGACGTTTTTGCTCACGCATAATATACCTGTCATCGCCTGTTTCCTGTAGGCATTACCCACTGGACAGAACGAATTTTTGCTTCCTTTGAACAAACAGAAAGGAATTTCAGGTTATCGAAACGATATTGTGCCTAATCGTTTTGGGCACGTTCTGGTGGGACTTCATTTGAAATCGTTTATCCGGGTCAAAATAGTCCGCGGCAATGAGTACCTGTACGAAATAACGCCATATTATGATAGCGCTACCGGGAAAGTACGGCAAAAATCAAAGTACCTGGGAAAAAAAGATACGTCCGGTGCACCCATCCCCCCGGTTTCCCGGAAGCAGACATCCCGCACGCTTTCCTGTGGCGAATACCTGCCTTTCCTGGGGATAGCCCATGATCTCGGTCTGGACACCATGCTCCAGTCGGTCATTTCGCAAAAGGATACGGATGCTGTCATGGCTCTTGCAATCAATCTCGCCGCACGGCCGGGAGCCCTTACCAGCATTACCGACTGGTATGACTGGACAGCCATATCCATGGTCTATCCGGATGCTGACCTGCGGCCTGCAAAAATCATGCAGTTGCTACAGAACCTTTCCGATTTCCGTATCATGGAGTGGTTCAATACGACAAATTCGAAGCCGGCATCGTACACGAAGACCGCCGCCCTTGTCACCAATATTGTGCGGGAAGAGACGTTCCCGTTCCTGAGGGAATATTGTCCTCCCGGGGCAGGACCCGCCCGGGAATACTTCATGATCCTGTGTGATCCGGATGAGGGGATTATATCCGGGGGACGCAGGCTTCCCGATACGGTACGGTCAATCCTGCATTCCTGCAGCAGGGGAACCCCCCAGACGGATGAGAACGTTCCCGTTATCTTTCCCCGGGGCGCAATTACGGCGGGACATTTAAACCAGCTGGCGGAAACGGATTTCCCGTTTGTTCTTCCGATCCCCCCGCTCCGTGCATTCGGTCGGGATGATGCGAGGACAATTTTAAAAGCGGTCCTTGCAGATCTCAATTTCCGGACCCTGCAGAATGAATCGGTATACATCAAGGCCTCCCCGATAAGCGTCGGCTCACGGATTCTTCCGGGATTCATTGTCCTGAACGCCCCGTCAGAGCGGGCGGCACGGATCAGGCATCATCATGAAATCTTCCGGCTTGTTGAAGACCTGAAAAACATTACCATCCCTCCCGGAGTCGATCCCTCCGATATCATACGGGACATAGCAGGAGATCTTGCGCCATTTGTCACCTGGATTCCCGGGGAAGCGGCCGGGAGTGCACGGATTGACCGGGACGCCCTTATGCACGTGATCATGGAAGCGGGTATGGTCCTCGTCCTGCACCGGGGCGGGATGCGACGCGAGGAGTGCATGGCCCTTCTCACGGCCCGGCGTACCCTCAACGATATCCTGTCGGAGCGGATACGGCTGTTTTACCGGATGATGCACGAGCAGCCGACTGAACGGATGGCGGAAGGGATGCTCTTTATTGCCATCCTCGCAGCGGCATTGCGATGGCGGCTTGAGATACTGCTTCCCCGGGTGAAAGGCAGGGCCGGATCTTCCATCGATGCACTGATGGGATCGCTCTGTACCATAACAGTGACCGCGGGACCCGGACGCAGGAGAAAAACCGGGGGGGCGATACGGGGCCAGCGATCTATTCTTTCAATCCTGAACTGCATGCCCGACCGGGTGATCCCGGGTTGTTCCCCGCTTCCGGAAGAGTCTGATGAAGCCCCGGAGGAGCAGGAAAAGGACGCGGAAACAGAGGCTCCGGACGAGAGCAAGGAAGCCGGAAGTGACGATTCATCCCACCCGACAGATTCCTGAAAATACCCCGGTCTCCTCCGCAGGCAGAATAATCCGGAAAACGCGTGCAGCCCGGATAATCAGTGGAACCTGCACAGGCCAGGAATAGATTAACCTGGGATTCCGGAAATCCCGTTATCCCATTCAGAAAAAAGGAAAAGATCTCACTCGGCCTTTGACCAGACCGGACAACAGCCCTTTGTTTTCTGTCTCAGTCTCCGCGGAGTCAGGGGGCTGCCGCCCATGTTTTTGCACCGGGGGAAATCCCACTCGGTTTTCGGCATATATCCACCGCATGTGTCACATAAACGTTCTTGTACCATAATTTTCGATTACCTAGGTCTTCACTCTAATTAAAAAAGGTTATGTTTTGGATCGTTCCTGCCATTTTGGATTATTTCCCTGAAGAAAGATGAAGAAACACGGGGGTATGGGGGATAGGAATCGCGGATACAGGTTTTCGTTTTCACGCATCCCCGGTCTCCGGGCGATGTGCCGTTGCTGTTCCCGCCTGCCTGCTGATCTCCCTGCTCCGGGCGATCCCGGCCTGCATCGCGACAGCAAGCGTTGCACCCGATCTGATGCTGGCAACGATTGCTTCCGTTATCCCGCCTTTTGTACTCATCTTCGTGATATAGGTATCCCGCCCGGTATCAGACCCAATATCCGGGAGAACGTTCCTGGCCCAGGGATACATCTCCCCGATAAGGGGAAATTCCCGGGCGAGTTCCGGGACTTCCGGAGTGATATCCCGGCCCTGTACCTCTGCTGCAAGAATCGCTGGAGGAAGGCAGACCCCGGCCGTGAAGACATTCATCGCATCTTCGTCCGGGAGGCTCAAGACACTGAGACCGATGAGTCGCAGAAGTCCAGCGAGCCGGTCGTTTTCCGGGTAGATCGCTGCTATGCCATTTCCCCCAAGGATAGAGTCGGGACCGCTTGGCATCATCCGGACGACAGGAACGCCCCAACGCTTCGTGAGCAGGTCACGGGGAATTGCAGCCATGCTGGAAACGATAAGGCCGTCATTCGGGAAGGGAAGGCTGTCGAGCGATCCCACCGACTGGGGCCGGACCGTGATGAAGATCGCCTGGCAGGTCCGGCAGATCTCCCGGTTGTCCGCAATATTTGCTTCGAAACCTGCTGCCCGGATCTCCTCGCGGGTTGCAGGGTTCCCACCGTACGAGATCCGGATCCGGTTCTCCGGAATTCCATGGTTCCGGAATACTGTTGCAAGGGTCCGGCCAAGATGGCCTGCGCCGATGATACCGATGACATGGGTCATATCGGAGATAGTATTTGGGGTTGATGAGGAATAATCGTAAGCGCCCTCAGGGAATTATCCCGCCTGCAGGGAGCGACCGGCCGGATCCGACCGGGATATGAACACGGGGCCGGACCATGCAGGTTTCCGGTCTCCCTTTTCAGGATATTGATCCGGACCCCCCCTCATGATGAACGCCCGTGTCCCGGAGCATGAGAGTTCCAAGAAATTTTCACTTATCAACAGAGTTATCGACACGTCATCGAAATCAGAATATCAAATCTGCAGTGTCTCGTGGTTTGCATATCCCGGAACATCGCCTGATCGTTATTTTCGGAGAACCGGCGGGATCTATGCAGGAGATGCAGCCTACAGGATACCGGTATAGCCAGCTCCTCCGGGAGATCTGTTTAGCCCGGCCATTCACCTACCTTGCGGTCATCCTGCTCAGTATTTCCGGTATGCTTTTTGCCATCGTCACGCCCCTCATCATGCGGGCACTGATCGATGATGTCCTGATCGGAAAAAACACTGTCCTTCTCACCCCGCTCCTTGCGGCAATGGCGCGGATTTTCCTCGTTTCCGCACTCTCTTATCTCTCGACTTGGGTGAAAGAAGGATCTGATAGCAATCCGGGTCCTGCAACAATTGGTGTGACTGCTTTGCCTGCCCGGTGGAAAGTCCCGGGAAAATCTGGCCTTCAGGCCCTCGCAGATATTCAAACGTCTGTACTAGTTATTCGCAGATACTGAGCGATGCCTCGCAGGTGGGGGCACAGCTATCTCCGCCACCGCCAATCTTGCAGAACATGATGCACACGTAATACGCAGGCAGATTGATTATCGGGAAATAACATTTGGCAACAAAGATATTGTTTGCCTCCGATCCCCCGGAAATACTGAACGGTGCTCCTGAGCCAACATTTTCCGATACTGCGTACCCTGCGGAGACGGTTCCCACAATGGCCAGAAGGAACATGCAGCATACCAGTTTTCTGAGTGAGTCAGCCATGTTGTTTACCTCTGCGGAACAGTTTCCCGTTGGGGGCATAATGACAGCGTTGAGTGAAATAATCCTTTCAGTTATCCCAGGGTGGGATACGAAGCGCATACCGGCCCGTATTTTTGAGTTCCCTTCAGGGGCCGGGTTATGAGCCCAATCACCGAAAAAAAATTTCTCAAAGATAACACTATTTCGTCGTCATCAGTTAGTACCCTGTCGCAGTTCAGATCGCTAGTCCTGACTTCGGCGGGAACAGTGATACATGAGCTGGCTCAGGGCAGTACCCTTAATCCTGCCAAAATACCGGGCCCCGATCGTACCATCGGTGCCCGGATACCGGTTTTCCAGGATTTCACCGGAAACCCCCTTTCATTACAGCCCCGCCAGGGCCCATTTCGGGCTTTCATGGTACTGGGGGTCGATCCAAAAAACGGGTGCCGGGAAGGGGCCTCTATTTCTGCAGAAATTGGGGGGATTTCCTGGCAGGAATTGCCTTAAATCACAATTAAAACCGCCTGATTTTTTTGTTGGGGAATAATTCAGAACCCGGTACGGGAAAACCGGAGAATCTGAGGAATCCGGGGCAGGATTAAGCCCGGATTTGGTGTCGGGGAGGGGCACCCCGGAGGGTAAAGAGAACCGGGATATGTTCCTGGATCAGAACCATCATGGTTCGGGTATTCTCTTGTATTCATACCGGGGAATATAACTGCAGCATAACTGCAGCAAATTTTTCACTCACAGACCTCATTTTACACACTCTTCCTGATATTTCGTAATCATACGTGAGAATTATGCTCATCAAATACCCGGTACGTACCCTTTGCACGTTTGTTTTGATTCTCATGATGTCCATTCCATCCGCTCTGGCTCTTCTTACAGGAGATGAAGGAGTACATACTGTTTCAGATTTCCATCCGGCAGTCATCCAAAATGAATCTGTACCGGCTGGAAATATCCGGCACCAGGCAAATGCATCAGCTCAGGTTTCCCTGATAGTGAGCACTCATGAACTGAAGAAATGGAGTTTTTCCTGGCAGGCTCTGCGCAACGGCAGGGTATGGTCACTCAGGCTGCAATACGAAAATCCTGCGGCTTGTACCAGGGAAAACCGGACTATCCGCAGGTAACCCGGAGTATTTTTTTCACGGAAGTTATCCAGAGTTTTTTTGTATCTTCCCGGTCGGCACCCAGGTAGATTCTCGCACCCATCCCGATAGAGATCGAGGTCACTTCAAGGGCCGCCGCATGCAGGTCCAGATCTTCGGGAAGCAGGTTCTGTTCCTGAAGAATACGGATTTCATTTTCGATAATCCCGACATTGCGCCCGAGCATCTCCTCAATCATCCTGCGGACTGCCGGGTCACGGGAGGAGATCGATACCAGTTCAGCAAAGACCGGAACATTCGGAGACACTACCCGGAAAAGCTGGTCAACAAGACGGTTGAGAACGGTATCGAGATCTCCTTCGGTATGGGAATATTCCATTGCTTCACGGATCATCTTTGAGATCCCGATTAGAACCTCGTTGAAGAGCTCTTCCTTATTCTGGAAATACACATAGAGGGCCCCCTTGGTGACGCCTACCTCTTTTGCGACGTCCTCCACGGTCATGGTCTGGTACCCGTTCCGTATTGCAACCGCCATCGCTGCCTGGACGATCTTTTTCTTTGCATCTTCCTTGTATTGGGGGAAAATTTTCGGCATTCTTCTATCACTACACTGTTTCACAGCCAGGGTTAAAACATTTCTTTACAATAGTGACCGATTATTTTTTATACAAAACAATTGTTTAGTACAGTGAACATGAGGAATGTGATCGCACCATGAACCCCTGGCTGACTCAAACATGGATCAGACTCTGCACTGTTGGTAAGACTGATGGAATATCCCGGACATTCTGGTATTTCCCGAAAAAACAATGGACTCCCGGGAGGCTCCGTTCATGAACCGTTTCCCGATACGGGAATTCACATTTTTCCTGATTGCAGTCTGTCTCTTCTGTTCTTTCCCTGCAGCTGCGGGAAGCCCGACCGTGATGATAACGAATTACACCGTGAGTCCTGCGGTCATGATGCCCGGGGACACCGGGACACTGAGTTTTACCCTCCAGAGTACCGACCAGAATGCACAGGAGAAGCAATCCGCCGGCGTAGCGACCGGGGTCGGGTTTACCAGTACAACCAGCACCGCAATCCCGGTCTACATCCGGAATATCCATGCCGAAGGAAACGGCATCACGATCCTGACCGGGGATTTTGACCGGGTAGGGGATCTCGGGCCCGGCCAGACCCTTCCGATAACCATCCTGATCCGGGCCCCGGACAAGGAAGGCATGTACTTCCCGGAGCTCTGGATAGACACGGGAACCGGTATTGGCGACGGAACGAGCACGAGGTACCCGATTCCTGTCAATGTCAACACCCGGATCTCGCTCCAGAAAAAACCGGACCTGTCGCTCCTGAAGACCACACCGGGAAGTGTCGTCCCGGGTAACGATTTCTCCGCAACGATCGAGCTGAAGAACGACGGGGTCGGAAGAGCCGACGACATTTTCCTTGCGGTCAACACAACGCTCACGTCCATCTCCCTGAAAAGCCCGGCAAACTACCATCTCGATCACCTGGATCCGGGAGAGAATGCGACATTCGATCTGGCCTTCAGCTCCGACAAGGATGCGGATCTCGGGCTTGCATCGGTTCCCATCGCCATCGATTACGCAAATGCCGACGGGGCCAGGAATAAGCTCACGGAACATATCGGGATACCGGTCAAAGGAAGCGCAAAGATTGCGATCAAATCCCTGACCATCGACCCGGTCCGGCCTGACCCGGGCGAGGAGGTAACGCTCACCCTGAGGGTAGAAAACACGGGTACTGATCGTGCGACATCCGTCAAAGCAGTCCTGACAACCCCGCTCTCCGGGACAAAGGAATCGTTCATCGGTTCGATTGACAAGGACAGCGACGGCCCGGCCATCTTTTACGTACAATCTGCAAACGGTGGAGAGATCCCGGTTTCCGTGAACCTGACCTGGGATGACGATTACGGATCCCACTCGCTCACCGAGAACGCAACGATCACGGTCAGCAAGTCCTATGTGGCGATCCTTGCAGCGGCAGGAATCTTAGTTGCAGCGGCAGTTGCCGGAGCGGCGTTCTGGTACCTGCGCATCAGGAAGAAGGAAGCAGTATGAACACCAGGGGATATTTCGTATCCCTGTACCTTGCGTCCCGTGCCATCCGTCGAGGGAACCGGGGGACGCTCGCTCTCACCATCCTGATCATTGCGCTCGTCGTAGTCCTGATGAATTTCCTGTCCATGATCATCGGGGGCGTTGTGTACCAGTACAACCAGCAGATGATCACCTACCAGTACGGCCACCTCACGATAGAACCGAAAGACAAAAAGGCGGTCATCGAAAACTCAGACGCACTTACCCGCCGTATCTGGCAGATACCGGGGGTCACCGGAGTCTCTTCCCGGTTCAGCACCGGGGTAACGCTCACGAACCCGAAAAACGGGAAATTCCTGTCCCAGTCTCTCACTGCGTTTAATCCAGACGATGAAAAGACCGTGACGCAGTACGACCGGCAGATCATTGACGGGGATTTCCTCTCAAAGGGCGATACGGACCAGATCCTGATCGGGGTACTTATTGCAGGAAATACCGATGAGGCTGATGACAAGGTCGCTTCCCTCGGAGGCGTAAAAGTCGGGGATACCGTGACGGTCACGTACGGGAACGGGGCCATAAAGAATTACCGGGTGAAAGGGATTTTCCAGACAGACGGGGTCATGATCGACTCGTCAGCGTTCGTCACCCGGAAAGAGATGGACTCCGTCATGCAGAGTCACGGGGAAGCTACCGCAGTCCTCGTCAAAGGGACGGGCCCTGACAATGCCGGCCAGCTCAAAAATACCTTCCTTGCGTACGGGGTCCAGGAACCGGTCAAGACCTGGAGCGAGAAGGGAAAGGGGATTCTCGGGGATGCCATCAACAGTTTCCAGCTCCTTAACCGTATCATGACCCTCGTTTCCCTGGTTGTCGCAAGTGTGGTCGTCTTCATCATCACGTTCATTAACATTATCAACCGGCGCAAGCAGATCGGGATCTTAAAAGCGATCGGGATCCGCCCGCAGATCATTATCGGAAGTTACCTTGTCCAGGTAATATTTTTGTGCAGCTGCGGGGCGGTAGTCGGGGTCCTGATGCTCTTCGGGATCTCCCGGGTCCTCACCCTGTACCCGATAAAATTCCCGATGGGATACATCCACCCGATCATAGATTCGTCCAGCCTCGCGATCAGTATCGTCTGCCTGTACGGGGTCTCCCTGGTCTCCGGCTATATCCCCGCCCGGCAGGTTGCAAAGGAAGAGATCCTCGACGCGATGAGGGGATAGGCATGATCGAAGTCGCTGACCTGAAAAAGACCTATCTCATGGGAAAAGTCGGGGTTTCAGCACTCCGTGGAGTCTCCCTCTCTATAAAGAAAGGTGAATTCGTCGGGATCATGGGACCCTCCGGGAGCGGGAAGTCCACGCTCCTCCACCAGCTGGGTCTCCTGGATACGCCCAGCTCCGGGTCCATCAGGATCCATGGCACCAATGTTTCAGGGCTGGATGATGAGGAGCGGACGCTGTTCCGGCTCATGCATCTCGGGTACGTGTTCCAGGATTACGCGCTCGTGACCGAACTTACTGTCCTAGAAAATGTAGCGATCCCGGCAATCATGCAGGGCCGTCCGATCAATGATTGTTACGCAGCGGCAGAAAAATTCCTCGAAAAAGTCGGTCTCTCCGGCAGGCTGCGCCATCTCGTGTATGAACTCTCCGGGGGAGAGCAGCAGCGGGTTTCCATCGCGAGGGCGCTCGTAAATACCCCGTCGATAGTCTTTGCCGACGAGCCCTGCGCGAATCTTGACACTGAAAACTCCCGGACTATTCTCGAAATCTTTCGTTCCGTGAACCGGGAGCTGGGCCAGACTATCGTCATGGTTTCGCATGAACTGTGGCACCAGGAATATTTCGACCGGATCATTTTCATCCGGGACGGGTGCCTGGATATTGAACGGATTGAAAAAGAGGGAAAAAGGATTGCATGATTATCCCGAACGCGAAGCGCCCGGATATTTCCCGCGGTGGGGAGGAATGCAGATGTCCCTTATCTGACCGGTGACAAATACCGGATATCGGGAACGCCATAACTGATGGATCGCGGGCAGCACGGGAGCCTCCCCGGAAATAAACGCGGCCTGCCCGTAGTGTCCTGACAGAGAGCCCTCCCCCTGTACCTGACCCGGGAATCCATGCGGGATCTCTTCGATCCCTCCGTGCCCTCCCGGATCACAGGGACGATTTTCCAGAGATACCGGTCTTGTTTGATCTTCCCGGCAGGCCAGGGATTCCTGCAGGTTCCCCGGATATACCAGGTACACCAAAATTCAGGGACGAACGTCACCCGTTCCCGAACCAGGAAGCGTGCGCAACGGGGGGTCCGACCGGGCAGAGTTCAGGAAGCACATCATCCTGCATAGGTCCGGGGGAAATCGCCGGATTACAAAAATATTCCCGATGCTCCGGCGTTCTGTCGCCGGAAATAAATTAAAAAAAAAAAGAACCTGGAACGGTCCGCACGGGAAACAACCGTTCCGATCCTGAAGTACCAGGAATATTGCTCAACCGGCTTTTGCAGCGATCTCTTTTTTCATCTCGTCCCGGAACGTGTCGAACTGGAGATCGGATAGTTGATCG
>JBDKRP010000110.1:0-7726 GCA_039683275.1 Methanoregulaceae archaeon
GCAAGAGCATACCGTACCGTGCGCGAAGGCAGCGTCGTCTCGCGGGTGAGATCTTTCTGGGTCATGCGTCCCCCGTGCTCCAGGACTTTGAAGACAAGTTTTGCCGAGGGAGGCAGGTGCGCGATTCGTTCCTGTACCGTTTTCAGTTCTGTCTCATTTGCAACAAAGACGATCCCTCATAGTATGGATCACCATAACAGCGTTGGAATTCACAATTGTTAATAGTTTCGGTATCCGGGATCCGTATCCTGAAATCATACCGGTTCCCTTCCAGGAATATCAAAAAAGGGGTGGGTGGGCCAGGTTCAATATTTGTACCAGCGCCCTTTGCTGTCGAATTCACCGGTCACCTGTTCGACGGCCGGGGCGAGGGACGCAAGTTTCCGGTAGAAACATGCCTTATACGAGAGAAGTATCGAAGAAGAAATAAAAACTATCAGGAAATAGACGACCGCCGTTATCAGGATCCCGTCGGCCCCCAGGAGCGAAACGAACGATTCCGGGGTCATCGCCGAAGCTTCCGTCATGTTCATGGTAGCGAACGGTTCGAGTTTGTCGAAAAGAAGACCCGTCCAGGCAATCAGGGCGACGAACGTGATGCCGAACAGGATGACAAGAGAGACAAGGTAAAAACCCAGGACCTGGCCCGGTGCCCGGGAAACGAGTTCGATACTGCGCCGGATGGATTCAAAGGTCCGTTTCCCCTCGAATACTGCAGCGGTGTCGTAGAAGAACGTGAGAAAGAGAATGACGGTTACGAGAAACACCGCGACGAGTGCGATAAGCGCGATTTGCCCGGTAAGACCTATTGCGGCAAGCGTGGTCACGATCAGGAGAAGGAGGACAATCACCGTAAACGAGATAACGAGCGAGGGAACAAGCACCCGGAAATACCGGGCCGCACCCTGCTTCAGGAAGCCGGCTCCGGAATATTCTCCTGCCTGTATTGCCCCGAGCGCAGCCGCTACAAAGAAGAGGATCACGAACAGGAAGAGGAATGCGAGTTTTCCTGCAAAGAACGTCCCGTACATCGATTCAAGAAGAAGTCCCCCAGAGGTGCAGGCACCTGCGACAATTCCCGGCACCCAGAGGACCGGGTGATCCCGGAGTAATCCGAGCGCCTCAGCGAGCGATTCCCGGATCATATTACCGGTTCCTTGGCATCGCTGCGATCTCGCGCACCTGGAGATCGAAATAGGAGGCGGTGTACGCAGGCCGGATAACGCAGACCGTGTCGGATCCGGTTGCTGTTCCCCCGACAGCAATCACTTCCTGGTCGACCGGGATTACTCCCTGGTCGGCAGCTATCAGCACGCACTCGACCGCGACTTTCAGGCCGACCGCAACCGTTCTCCGGAGGGCTTCAGCAATTGCCTCCGTCCGGGATGCGCCGCTGAGTTTCTGGGACCGGGAGATCGACCGCTCCAGCCCGGAGAGGACATGGGTCCCGGTCACGATCCGGACACCCTGGGCACGGAGATCCCCGGCAGTCTTTTCCGAGAACTCCCACTCGCCCGGCTTTGAAAAGCCCATCACGTGGGTGACAACGACAAGGGAAAGCCCGGTCCCCTTCATCGCGGAAAAAAACTTTTTCGCAGTCTCCCCCGAGCTGCTCGCGACAACAACGATCTTGATACCCAGTTCCCCAGCCCGCTCGACCGCTATCCGCGCGGCATCTTCCGTATTCGCGGGGCCGGGAGAATCAAAATAGTAGGTATACTTCTTCTGGAATCCCATAGCTACCATTACATGCACAGGCATGAAAAACTTTGTCAAGTCTTTCAGCTCATCAGATGATAGCGAGCCGCTGCCAGGCGGATGAAGAATACAGGAAATTTCCATGATCACCCTAGCCCTTGCCGGAAAACCGAACTGCGGGAAGTCTACGTTCTTCCGCGCCGCAACGATGGCACCTGCAGAGATTGCAAATTATCCCTTTACGACCGTGAACCCGAACTTCGGGGTTGCCTATGTCCGCACGAAGTGTCCCTGCAAAGAACTGAACCTTACCTGCGGGAACTGCACGGACGGGATCAGGTTCGTTCCCGTGAACCTCATCGATGTCGCGGGACTCGTCCCGGATGCCCACAAGGGCCGGGGGCTCGGGAACCAGTTCCTTGACAACCTGCGGCAGGCGAACGGCATCCTGCACGTGGTTGACGCGAGCGGCGGGACCGACAGCGAGGGAAACCCGGTGGATGCCGGGAGCCACGATCCCCGGGAGGACATGAAGTTCCTCCGGTACGAAATGACGATGTGGGTGTACGGGATCCTTGCAAAGCACTGGGCACGGGTTCTTCGCCAGGGGCAGGTCAAGACGTACTCGATCTATGACGGGGTCGCCGAGATCTTCACGGGTCTCGGGATCTCCCCGGAAGGCGTCCATGAAGCGGAAGTTGCGGCAGGGGTCGACCTCCTCAAGGCCGACGAACCGGGGCTCATAAAATTCTGCGATGAAGTCGTCCGGATCACGAAACCCATGATAGTTATCGGGAACAAGGCGGATCTTGCAGGACAGCAGCTGAAGGACCAGCTGAAAGAGTCCGGCGTCCAGCTGGTGAGTGCTGCCGGGGAACTTGCGCTCCGGAACGCGGCGGCAGCCCATCTCATCAGGTACCTGCCGGGGGATTCCTCGTTTACGATTGAGAACGAGTCTGCACTTACTCCCCAGCAGAAAGCAGGCCTTGCTTCTCTTGCAAAACTCCTGCAGGCTTTCGGGACCACCGGGGTCCAGCAGGCAATCAACCGTGCGGTCCTGGAGATGCTCGATATGATCATTGTGTACCCGGTTGAGGACGAGAACCATTACTCTGACAAGAAAGGCCGGATCCTGCCCGATGCGTTCCTGATGAAGCGCGGCTCGACCCCGCACGATCTTGCGTTCCAGGTCCACACCGATATCGGGAAAGGGTTCCTGTACGCAATCGATGCAAAGACCAAGATGCGGGTAAAGGAGACGCACGAACTGAAAGACGGGGACATTATCCGTATCGTAAGTGCAGCCAGGTAAGGGGTTCCTGCCGCGGCCTGGCCCCGGACCTGCCGCTCCCCGGGAAATCTGCCGCGTTTACGGGGCTTTTTTCCCAACACTTACCTTAACTCACGTAATATTTAAATACTGGATCGGCAAATATAGAATTTACTGAATACAACGGAGGTGGGAAATGAGTGGAGAAATCTATCAGGCACAAGTGATCCGGAGTTTCTTTGATACTATCACGGGTACCGACCGCAACCTGACACGCATCTACATGTGCGTCATCAGCCTTGCGAAACTCCGGATGGAGCCGCCTGAAAAGATGACCTTCCTCGTAGACCAGATCCGTAAAAGTAAACAGGCAAAGGAACTCTCGGTCGACATCCTTGACTATATGTGCGACGCGGCAGTTGCGCTCGACCTCACGGCGGTGCAGACGGCTTTCGGCGTGAAAGATATCAGGGAGATGGGCCAGGAGTTCAGCGGCGTCAGCCTGGATACTCTTTAATAAGACCCTCCTTACGCCGCAGAAACCTGGAAATAACGTTCAGGATTGAGAAAATCTTTTTTCACGAGTTCTGTTGCGGTCAGGCTTCCTTGTCTGCGGAACGTGCCAGACCCTGCAGAATCTAATCCGGCACAAGTACCGGGCCAAAAAAGAATTATCCGGATATGTCCGGTCTTATTTCTTTGCGTACTTCTTCCCGGCCGAGAACGCTTTTTCAATTTCAACCCCGACACCAAAGTAGGTGGCCTGGGCGTACACGATTGGTTTGATTTTCGTGACATCCGGCTTCCCGTCCGTCAGGCAGGATTGGTCGGCATGGATCTCCGCAATCTCCCCTACATACAGGATGTGGCTCCCGCAGTCCACGGATTTGAAGAGTCTGCACTCGATGTTGACCGGGCATTCGTCCGCCAGGGGAGCGGTCTTCAGCCTGCCGTAGGACGACCGGAATACCCCGGACTTGTCCGCGTTCGAGCCGGAAACAAGACCGCAGTGATCGGTCTCGACAACCTGTTTTCCCGAAGGGATGTTCAGGCTGAAGGTCTTGTTCTCTTCGATTCCTTTGACCGTGTACCGGGCCTTGTTCAGGGCTACGCAGACCATCGGCGGGTTCATGCAGGCAACGGTCGACCAGGCAGCGGTCATGTAGTTTGGTTTTCCTGCAACATTCGCACCCACGAGCACGGTGGGCATGACACTCATGTACGGCATCGGGCCGATTGTAACTTTGTCCATGGTTTTTCCCGGAAAGAAATTGGCCGGGAGGTGTTTAAGGATATCCCTGGAGGAATCGCTCCGTCAGGCCCCGTACGAAAAATTCCGGGAATTTTTCACCAGGCCGCGATTATTGCCTTTTCAGGCTGTCGATCGAGATCATGCCCGACGATCCGGTATTCAGGTTTGCGAGTTCAATCTCGTCCGTTGCCAGGATCTCGCCGAACACGTACTCATTGCGGTTCTCGAGCATGGTGAAGGTCCTGCCATCGCGCCCGATGATCCCGGCAACCGGAATTGTGGAACGGTTGCCGTTTGCCCACCACTCAAGGCTTCCGGTGAAGAATCTTCCCTTCTGGTTCGAAATGATCATCGTTACGGAGATATTACCGGAATTCGCGGATCCGATCTCCTGGTCATAGCTAATGGTCGTTCCGGTCCAGGTGCCGAGAAGGTCCGGTGCTGCAGGCGACACTGCTCCGGAGGGTTCACCTGATGGGGAAGGATTTGCCGAAATGCACCCGCAGGACAGTAGGGCAAGAATGACCACAGGAAGGAAGCAAGCTCTGTTCATAAGAGGGGGATGGGCGACTCACGCGGATAAAGCCGGTGATCGCGACCAAAAACTATCCCGGATATCTCTCCCGGCCAGCCGCTCCCGGGCTCCACAGGCAGCCGGCATATGCCAGGGCGCAAATTGCGTTGGCGGGCTCATGCAATGTTTCCCAGGGCAAAAGAGGCATATCTCCCTGAAGTGGGGGGGAGGAAACTGGATTCATGGCCTGGTTCGGGTGCAGGGATTTTGAATTGGACCGGAATACCGGGAAAGATTTTGATCCCGCGAGTCCGTTCCTCCCGGGCGCTTTCGCGTGCCAGTACCTCCTCCCGCTCACAGGCAGGGAGGTATCCCGAAATTTTTGGAGAACCCGGAATAATTTTGAACAGAACCGCACCGGGAGGTTGTGTGAGGACGGGAGGAAGGACGAGCATGGTCGCAGTCGCTCATAATGATTTGCCGGGATTCCCTGCAGGGAGGGAGAGGCTCTCAGCAGAATTTATACAGATATTACCCGGAAAATCTGCCGCGGAAAACAATGTCTGGATTCCTCTGATTCCTTTAAAATCAATAAAAAAAACTTTTTCTGGGTAATCATTGAATCAATACCATGGAGGGAATACTGTGGCAAACCTGAAAATTTCTCCTGAAAAAGCAATTCTCCTGATGAATGAAAGAATCGAGGCTATACAAACGGTTCAGAAAAACAAGAACGGTCTTGAATATTACGATTTCATCGGATGGTGTTCAAAGACCTGGCCGGTGATTGACGAAATATATGGATCTGAGGATCCGCATTCCGAGGAACTCCGGACCATGGGGCTTTCAAATTGTTCCTGTAATGCCAACGTCCAGGCACTTCTTCTCGCTGAGGCATATCATTCCCGTCTGTTGGACTTTATCCGGGAAATTGAGGATTCGGTGAAGATTCCTCCAGGATAACGCGTGTGAGACCGCTCCCCCCGGGCGCTTTTGCGTTCTTGTCCCCTCGCCCGCTTACGGGCAAGGGAATGGCCCGGGATCTCTGCGGAATTTTGTAAAACTTTTTCAGAGGGAGTGTCCCGGACCGGTTTTAATTTGCGGACAGGCTGGGGGGCAGGTACGGCCGCTTCCCTCACAAGGATCCTTGCGATCCAGGTTGAGCGAGACTGCCGGCCGGAAACAATCGGATACCCCCTCACTTGGGAATTATCTTCGGAAGACAACTTTGGACACCATCTTTTTAGGGGGTTCCGGAACGACCCTTTTCCGCATCCAATCCGGGCTCAATTCAACCCCGGATTGCCCATTTTTTCCGGTTTTCCCCTACCGGATTCCGAATTATTTTACAAGCGAAAATTTCAACGATTTTATGCAGGATTTAAGGCAATCGGGGGCTGGATATCATCGGGATTTCTGCAGAAACAGAGGCCCCTTCCCGCCCCTTGATTTGGGATCGATAGTTTGGCCCATCCGGGCATGAGATCGGGGCGGGAAGGGGCTTTGGCGGGGCTGGTTTGTACCGACGGTGAATTTGGGTATATAAAGGGATCTGGTGAGTGGGGGTATAGGGGGGGTGTTTTACAGAGGAAATCCAGGAAAATTCCGATGGAGAGTTTTTGAAAATTTTTCTGTATGGTTCTTAGGTGTAGAGTGCCACAATTAATGTCCGTTTTGTTGACAGAGTTTATGTCCGATAGCGGGCATTGCCGCAATTACCCATAACCATCCAATACATAAGCACATTGGCAGGAATGAACCATCGCCCGGATTAAAAATCCCCCCCGGGCCCGGACTACCCGGAAATGGTACTTCCTGTACCATCCCCCGGTCAGATTCCTTTCCCGAAAGTTTTCCGGAAGATTGATTATTCCGGGGGAAAGGGATCACGGGTGACAAGACCGGGGGTTTCTGCTTCAGGTCCTGGAGAGACCGAATCGAATGAACAATGGTGATGCCCCCGGAAAATACCGTTCGTGACATGGTACGTGGACGAGGTGCTAAATCAGGTTACACCACACGTCAGGAACCGTACATACCGGAATCTGCTCTCATTGTGGCATGCACCAAAGAAATATCTCCGTGTTGGGTATCTATATCTGGCGATGAGTTAAAATTTTATTGCAGTTTCTTTTTCGTGATGCTCACGATCCGCATAATTGCCTTCGGGGGAATACTCCGCGAACCCGGAAAAATTATTTGGATACACGTCTTCCATTGAAAAAGGCTTTCAGACAGAATATGAAATAACGGTATTCAGAACGGTATTCAGCCCGTCCTGGTTTGCGACTGGACCCGGGTTCCCGGAGGCCTGTCGAATATTTATCGTTTCCTTAATCCGGACCCCTCCGCGAAAAAACAGGGGCGTGAAGAAAGTCCCATGTCCCCGGTATCAGGAAATGCAGGTCCGTAATTTTTCGATTCTCGTTAAGGTTTCCTTTATTTCTTTCTTTTTTGTCACCTCAATTTCATCGATGATATCCCCGGGCTGAACCATGAGACGGTAAATCTTTACGGGCCTTCCCTTGCACTCGGTTTTCTGCTCTTCGCAGGAAAGCCATTTTTTCTCTACCAGGTACCCGAGCGCCAGGCAGACTTCCGGCTGGCGGAGATCGGCGCCGCGTTCAATATCCCGCGAAGTGGTGTCGTGACCGGCAGTGTTCATGAGGTATACCAGAACCTTGGCAATATTCCTCTTCAGGCCGAGTTCGGTAAGAACCAGGGCAAGATCCTCTTCCCTGCGGGTAAAATACTCCACGATTTTGGATTTCACCGGGAACACCTGCCGCAGGTTCCGTTTCCCGTACAACCCCGGCGCAGCCACGCGCTGCCGGTAGGTGACCTGGATCTGCAGTCATACGGGGTATCCCCGGAATTGTCCGCAGGCAGGTTGGCGGAATAATTCCTCTGCATATCCGGAGAAGATTTCAGAAAACCGGTCTGTTCGGGGACCCGTGTGAATATATTCATATATGAATATCCGGGGCGGAAT
>JBDKRP010000111.1:0-8842 GCA_039683275.1 Methanoregulaceae archaeon
TAAATGCGGCAATGACGGTCCGGAAATTATCGTACGGGAAGGTGCTCTTCTCTCCCATCCCGGTATGCTTTTTCCTGGTGCCGGTTCTCCTGCTTATCGTCCACTCCGTAAACAACCGGTACGGAAAGGAGACGGATGGGCCGGAAGGTCCCGGTACCCGACCCTCCTGAAGAGAAACGGATTAGAAACGATATATAAGAGGAAACCCAATGTTCCGTTTATCCGGAAGAACGTCGTGATATTCCCATGCCAGATTCCCCCAGAGTATCCCCGGTAACCCTGATTGCCGGGACCGTGATTGTCCTCGGCCTCATTATCCTTTTTGTCTTTTCGCCGCTTCCCTGGATAGTTTCATCGTCGCTTTCCGGTTTCCTGCACCAGCCGGATCCGGATGCCGTCTGCATCTGTCCGCCGGTGGAGGAGCATACCGTCGCGGCGGTATGGGACGCAATTGTCGCAAAGACCGGAATCGATCCGGGGTCCGCCGTATTTGACGAACTGCAGGCCCATGTTGCTCCGGATGAAACCCTCCGGGACCTGACGCTCTCGTTTTATGCGGAAAAAGACCGGGAATTGCGCAGCTACACGGCGTACCTCCGCTACGACCCGGAGTCCTGCGGGACCCTGAGGGTCCGGTCGTTCGCGATATCCCCACCGGGACCCGATGTCCCGGTTTCCCGGCCGGTCCGGGAGATCCTTGCAGAGCTTCCTTCCGTAAGGCCGTCCCTGCTGGGGATCAGGAACGAATCGGTGATGGTTACGGCCGGGCTCAGCCGGGAAACGAACGTCACGTACTTTTCGCAGCCCTGCACGAACCTGTTCCTCCTGGAGAACGGGACGCTTGCCCCCCTGGAGCGGATCGTGCTGCACGATACCGGGGCCGATGTCCGCCGCTGGAATATCTTTCCCCAGCGCTGCATCACGGTTCCCGGACATGGCGTGGAGTGCCTGTCGGATGGCAGCATCTTCGTTTTTGCCGGTGACCGGGTGCAGAGTGCGGATCTTCTTCTCAACACATCGGAGGGCCGGGAAATTACTCTCCGGGAGTGTCCCCACGGCCCCACGCAGGGACAGTCATGCGAGTCGACATTCTGGGGAGGCACCCGCTGCGAGAACTGGACGGTGGAGTGATCCCGTGGCCGGCATGGCAGGCGGTGTAGGTGAAGAATCCCGGGGATTCAGGATGCCGCTCCCCGGACCCCGGTACAGCATCCGCTTGAGGGAATCCCCGCGTACCGGTCAACCGGAAATCCGGGAGGAAATATCATTCATAACGATTCTGGATCAATCCTTCCGGGCATGACGGCCGGGGGAAACGCCAGGTATCTACAGCGGGGAAGTCAGGAAGGAATCTGATGATTTCAAGAAAACAGGTAATAATTATCATCATCGTGCCACTCCTGGTCATCGCAGTCCTTGTTGCAGTCACGGCCTTTGCACCGGTACACCTGAAACACAGGGAGACCGTACACTGCTCAGAAAAAATGCTGAATCTCACTGTATGGCGCTGCCAGGGATTTTTCGACCAACTCAATAATCCGACGGTCTATTATGAGAACGGCCGGTGGTCGCTTGAGGATGCGGAAACTGTCAACCACCCCATCCGGTTTACCGATAATGATACCTGCCGTAACATCACTTCGCGTACAATCGAATATACCCCGGATGTCATCATTGACGGGCAGAATATCAGTTTCGACCTGCTCGTCTCAAACTTCATGGGCACAGATCTCGCCGAAGTCCCCTTCACGGTTGAGACCCGGGCCGGGCCGAGAACCGCCTCCTGGGACCTGGCATATCCCCAGCGCGATGCCCTCGTCACCGAAGAAAACGGCACGATCTATAATTTTTCAGCCGGGGAGATCCGGGAAGTCCGTGTCCACGCCCGGCTTGCGGTTCCGCCGCAGAACCAATCGGTAAAGGAACTGGTTGTCGTTGTCCCCGGCCCGGAAGCAAAAGCGGGCGATGGCTCCGTCGTACGGCAGGACACAATTTCAGAAGGGAACCTGATGATTTTCATCCAGTCCCCGGATACGGTTATCCATGATCCAACCCCCGTAAGAACCCCGCGTCCGCTCGCCGATGCACCCGGTGCCCCGGCATGGGTGGAATCAGATCGGCGGATCGTGCAGGCATTTCTTGAAAACCCGGATGCGACCGTTGTGTACGAGCGCAACGAGTCGGACAGCCGTACCGGGGATTATCACATCTACCGGACTGATGACGGCGAGTTCTATGTGAACGATTGGTCCCGCCGCATTGACCGTGCAGGATTCTACGAATCGGTACAACCCGCACAAAAAGTGGTGATCCCGCAGGACCAGGCGGAATCCATCGCACGATCCTATGCGGTGAAACATTACCCGGGATTTTCCACCCGGAACCTGGTGATGACCGAGGCGAAACTGCTGGATCACGGTGCCATGGGAAAGGAGTTCTCGTTTGGCTGGCAGGAGCAGGTCTTCGGGGTTGCCAACGGGAACTTCGTCCTGATCAGCGTGTCGCCGGAACACGGCGGGATCCTGAGTTATCTTTCGCGGGACCGGACCGCCCCGGAAATAACGGAGCCGAAGATCGCAAAAGAGCAGGCGGTCGGAACGGCCGTGAACTATTTCATGAACATCTCCGCTCTGACGAGTACGGAAAGATTGCAGACCTCTGCGTCAGCTTCCGTTGTGCCATTCCTGGATGACCGGGTGATGTGGATCGTGAATCTCCATATCGATCTGCCCGGAGATCCTCTTGGCCACCGGGGCGGGGAGGTCTATGTCGATGCTGATACGGGAGATGTAGCCTATTTCAATCCCTGCCTGTAGCGTTCCAAGGATTCCCAGTGGCACCGGCATCGGAAAATGCAGTTACCCCCGGGAGGATTGGGTGAACAAAGGTAGGAAATCTGGGGCCGTATCGGACCCGGATTGAGGTTTGAGAGAGCAGGTCCGGAAGGAGAAACACTGGTTGGGGCCCCTCATCAGACTGGTCCGGACCGTATCTCCGGACCCCCCAAACGGAGGCCAGATTGAGCCCGGATTCCCCTTTTTGGCCGGAGGTCTCCTGCCCGGAACCGGATTTTCATCCACCCTAAATATTATCTTGGTTTTGCACAGGATTTACGGCAATCCGGGGCTGAATGGGGGAGAAAAAATGACCGCCATATTCGCGATTTGCGGCACCCGTTTTTTGGATCGACCTCCGGTATGCCGGATCGGCGGAAGGGGCCTTTTTGGGCTTCTGGCAAAGAGGGGGCCGGAATGGGGAAGTTACGGCGGAGGTGTGGGAGATTTATCGTGGTCAGGATACGTTACTGGATCATTGAAACGGGGGCGGCCCGGTTCAGTTGTTCTGAAGAGTCCGGGAAAGAGTATTCTTTGTGGAGACAAATGGATTAGAAGTCATATATACCATCCCTCCTAACAGACCATCGTAGTGTATGAACACCCTCCCCGGAATTCTTGCTGCGGCCATCCTGGTATTCGGTTTCTGTTGCATCCCGTGTTGCATAACCGATAAAAATTCCAGTCTCACTCCCGCCGAAATCAGGACTGCTTTTCTTGAACATGCTGGCAGTATCCAGGATTACCGTTCGGAATACCGCCAGTCTGCACCGGACGGACTGGTAGCGTTTGACTGGAAATCCCCCGGACTCTACCGGATGGAATACCTCAATTCCACAAACCCGGTAACCGGAACAATCTTTGTCGCAAACCGGACGACTGCTGTTTCCTATAATCCCGGGGAAAATGCGTACCAGGTCCAACCGGATATGCAATACCTGCCCGAGCACGATTACCAGGAGATGGTGCAGCGGATGGTGCGGGACGGACAGTTTTCGGTTATCGATCGGGAGACCATGAACGGCCGCACTCTCTACGAAATCGAAGTCCGCACCGAACCCTGGTCAACTGACTATACGACCTATGTCAGCTCGAAGGTGAAGGCATGGATCGATCCCGGGTCCGGGCTGGCCTGGAATATTACCACGTATTACCCGTCAGATACCGTGAACAACAATATCCGCTATGACAAAATTGAGGTAAATACCGGAACCCCCGAGGATCATTTCACATTTGTCCCGCCGCAGAATTCTGAAGTGCAGTGCGGGTATGATTCCGGGATATCCGATTCTGAAAATTTCAACCCGACGGAACTCCCGACTGCGCTTGCACCGGGCTGCCTGGACTGCACGGGGGCCCTGCTGGATAAACCTGTCGGGGGATTCAATGGCGACCGTCTCCTTGTTTCGCTCTATAATTACCCGGCCGGCGGTGGCCGGACGATTGATCCCGACCCGCACCGGTCAATTGACTATACGTTCTACGCACGGTCGATGAAACCGGGGAACGTGACGTATACGTTATCCCATGTCCCCGGCCTCTATGCAACTGATCCCCTGCCCATGCCGGAAAATATTTCCGTCTCTGTTGATCCTGGCATTTTTTCCGCAGAGACGGGTCATGAGTATATTTCAAACGTAACCGTTCACGTGAGACCGGGTACTACCTTTCGGGAAAATTTCTGGATTCACCTTCACGCAGATGTAGAGGGTGTACCGGATGCAGTCACAGATGACTGGGTCCGGCTTGCCGTGGATGACGGGTCGGAGATGAGTGGAATGGGCCTCTGGCATTTCTATACCGGGGGTGGAGGGTACTGCCAGAAGGTTATCGTAATCCGCCAGGGGGAGTCCGGGAGTGCCCGGTTTGCCGTGCGGACCGGGGAACTCGACACGGGAAACGTATCCCTGGGCCTTGTCACGGCTCCCTGCAAGGTAGATCACGGCCCGCTCAGGGCGGACGAACGTCCCGCGTGGCCTGAAGGGATCCATGCAACAATCTCACCCGATACATTCACGGGCCGGAGTTTTGCGAGTTACCTGCCGGATATGTCGTTTACCGTAGATCCCGCCGTGCAGCCCGGAGACTACTGCTTCAGTGCAATCCTCAGGACGCCGACGGGCGGAGGTGAATATGCCCCGTTCACGGTCCGGGTGATCCCTTCAGAATAATGAGAGAGATCTCCCCCAGGGATCATTATGAAATCCTACCGGGAAACGCGGAACAGGACTGATAAGATCCTGGGCAGGAGCGTTATGGCCGGTATGGTGCGGACAGAGGACATGATGTCTGGATGAGCAGGGGAAACATGAGCAACGAATGTTCAGGAACCGGCCGGCAGGACACCGAAATTCCCCCGGGACGGGAAAACCGCCGCAAGTGGGGAATTCGGGTTGCAGGAATCGGTTTCTCCTGGTGTTCCTCAGCGGATGTCTGGCATTTCTCCTGTCAGGACTTCCGGGGGAGTCCCTGACCGGGATAGGATTCATCCTTGTCAATTCCGGGATGTGGATATCCCTGAAGAAATGAACAGTCGGATCAGCACCAGGGATCCCCATTGTTCCAATCCCGGAAATAGACCGGGAAGGGAATTCCCTGCAATTGTTCCATTGTCCGGTTCCTGTCAGTACCAGCACAGGTCGTACGGTACCCGGTCAGGAACGGAATCTCCCGCCACTGCGACCGTCCAGGTTCCCGGCTCGATAGAGCCCCGGGCAGATCCCGAAATAGTCATGCGGATGGCCTGATCCGACCGGGAATCATCGGTATCGGTAAAATGCCAGGTGGAACCACCCGGGCTTACAAGAGTGAGCGACAATGAGGAAGCGGAACCGGTCCACCGGAGTTCAAACGAGATCTGTTCGTCCCTTACGGGAGGTTCGAGGGAATACCATTCAATTTCACCATTCGAAAGGGTGCTGTAATACCGGACCCTGGTATCCGGTGTGGGAAACGCAGTCGGGACTGCGGAATAACCGGGGTCCTCTCCCTGGTTCAGGAAATTGTGGGTCCGGTTCCCGGAATAACGAAATAAGAAAATATCATGCGCATCGTTACGCCCATCCGACCAGACGACGTATCCCCCCGAAACCCGGGGAAATTCCAGTGCAGCCGGTCCCTCTGCCACAATTTCCGTTGTATTCGTGGTCCTGTCGTAAAGCCGGATATCTCCCCCGCCATCGCGAAAACCCGCCGGACCGTCCGATGATTTCCGGTAGTCTTCCCAGACAACGAGGCCCCCGGATATATCGGGATACATCTGGAAAGAACCGGAGGGGCTTACCCTTTGTGAATTTCCCGATCTCAGATCATAGAGGTACACCTGGTACGGCCCGTCGCGCCCGTCGGCCCATGCAACAAGATCCCCGTCAATCGCCGGCATCGTACGGGGACCCGGTCCATCCGATATGACGGTCGTATTCCCGGTCGTTATGTTCAGAAGCAGGATCCGATTCTGACCGGGTCCCGCTTCGACATATACTACCCGGTCGCCGGAAATTGCCGGGCGATCCAAGGGACTGGCTGACGATACCAGGATGCGGTGGGCACCGGACACCCGGTCATATAGTACCAGGGAATAGTCCCGTTCATTTGTTTCCACCCAGACAACCGTGTTCCCATCGATACAGGGCGAGTACTGGCTGTACGGGGAGTACAGGAATGTCAGCCTGTTCTCCGTATCCTCGTACAGGAAGATGCCCCTGCCATCGCTCCATACATACCGGTCCCCGGAGATGGCAAGGTCCCGCTTCCAGGACGTGTCCCGGATCACAAGCTCTTTTCTTCCGGATGAAACGTTATACCGGTAAATAGTCCGGGAATAATTTCCCGAAAATATGCCGGAGCCGTACTCGACCCAGGCTACATTTCCCTCATCGAATGCAATCGCGTTGTACTTTTCCGAGTCGCTTTTTGCTATCAGGTATGCGTCAAACGAACCAGCCCCGGAGACCGGGACTATGCAGAACAGACAAAGGAGCATGATCCCGGAAAAAAGTAATCCGTCCTTCATGAGGCCCTCATTTTTTCCGGACGTTCCTGAGAATCGCACCGAAACCGATGAGCCCTGCCGGGCAGATCATTGCGAGCATTCCCGGGTTTACCGGAAAACCTGCCCTGGGGGCGGTAGTCCCGGTGATAACAGTTTTGGTTTCGGGATCAACGGCATAGGTCTTCACAAGAAGCGTTCCGGACGGGGACACATTTGCGCTGTACAGGCTGTCATAGAGGACCATGAGCTTGGTAGCTTCCGTTGATCCGTTGCGTACCTTTACAATGTATTCCCCGGGAGGGAGACGAGAGGTATCCAGAGCGGCGTGCCAGGACCCGCGTCCTTCTGTGCCTTCGGAGACCGGAATTCCGGAAATGGTACTAGCCGGCTGGTCCAGGCGATCGATATCCGGCGGATACATTTCCAGGGTAAGGACCGTTCCTGCGTTCAGGTTTGTCGTTCCCCCGATATCCACGGGAGTACCGGAAGTGGCATCGGGGATGTCATTCATGTGTATCGTGGGCTCTTCAAGAAGAATCATGAATTTCTGGTACGGATTCCGCTGTTCGTGGGTATTCAGTTCCGTTTCCAGGTCGTCCGCCGACAGGAATTTCGAGGGATCGTTTTTATCTGCCGTGACTTCCAGGGATTTCCCCCCGTCCACGATATAGAGGAAATACTGGCCGGACCTCATTGCAGAAGTATTGGGTAGCATATATTCCGCATTTCCGTTTCCGTCCGTGGTGATCATCTGAAAATTCGTGTACCGTGTCATTGAAGATGCACTCGTGATCCAGATACCAATCTGGTTACCGGGCGATGTTGCCGTGGTTACGATCAGGGGAGCTCCCTTTGCGAGGATACTGCTCCTGGAATTGAGATCCGGGACAGTCTTCACAGAAAAAGATCCCCCCGGGGAGACATACATGGGCGACTCAAACATGGTGCGGGCCGGGGATTGGGTGGCCCCGGGTGTCGGGATAATTGTTCCCGGTACAAGCTGAACCTTAGCGGAAACCCGGTCGTCGCTCCCCTCTTTTCCGATCCTGAAGGTATATTCCCCGGGAGAACAGCCTGCCGTCAGGATCGGGACCTTCCAGACCTGGCTGCCAGCTCCCGTACCCGCAGGAATTATTCCTTCCGTACCGGAATACTCCCCATACCTGACGCCGCCTGTCTCCGTTCCTTCGCGTAAAAATTCATAGTGCAGGTTCGTCCCGGCAGGAAGGGTCGTGGTTCCGGTTATCTCAATAACCGATCCGGCCGTCAGGTTGCCGGGAACCGGATCGATTGCAATCGGATCTGCCGCAGATACCGGGCTGATACTGAGCGCTAGTATTCCCGCAACGAGCAGGATGATGGTTCGCATGGTTCCGTATTTTTTCATTCCTTCACACGTCCATTCCATTTCTGGTTCCGGATGACCGTATGAAGCGTGAATATAAGTGATTTCTGTGAGAGATCTCACCGTGTAAAACAGGGATCATCGACAGGTTGAGTGTTCTCACAGAACTTATATAAAATACCGGCCCGTTTATCTTTTCAGGTGTCGTTTATGGAATCCGGGAAACGGAACGCCGGGAATCGTGCACCGGTCCTTTTTCTTGCGGCGATTCTCTGCGTTCTCCTCATCGCCCCTGTATCGGCATATGCATCTTCCTATTCGGTCCGGCCCTGGGCCGATAGTCCCCCGTATGGCGATGCAAAACTTCCGGTCCCGGTCGGAATATGGCAGGTCCCGCCGGTGACGATTTTTCTCGTATTCACTGCTATCTTCCTGCCGTTCTGCCTTCTCCCTGTGGAGATCCTCGTCTCCTCCGGGGGATTCATACTCCTGAACTTCCGGAGGATCCGGAAAAAAGCAGTATTCGGGAACGACTGCCGGACACTCATTTACCGTCATATCGAGGCGAACCCTGGTTCGGGATTTACCGGGATTATGTAGAACCTGCCGGTAAACCGGGGAACCCTGCACTATCACCTGGGCGTTCTCTGCCGCGAGAGGATGGTCGCTGCG
>JBDKRP010000112.1:0-10158 GCA_039683275.1 Methanoregulaceae archaeon
CTCACGCAGTGCCGGAGCTGGGTGAAATCGAACTTATCGAGATCCGCAAGGATCAGCATACGGTAGATCGTCGGCGGTGCGCAGAACGTCGTGATCCCGTACTTCTCGATCAGGGGGAGGATCTCGGTCGCGTTGAACCTGCCACGGATATCGTACACGAAAATGCAGGAACCATCCAGCCACTGGCCGTAGAATTTCCCCCACGCACTCTTCGCCCAGCCGGTATCCGAGAGGGTGAAGTGGAGGTCCGTGGACCGGAGATCGTGCCAGAACCGGGCGGTCACAATATGGCCCAGGGGATAACTCTGGTCGTGCAGCACCATCTTGGGTTCCCCGGTGGTGCCTGACGTGAAGAAGATGACCAGCGGGTCTGTGGACTTCGTCTTCTTCATGCCCGGGAGTCCGACGATTTTCGTAGAGACCGGGGCCGGGTAATCGAGCTCCACCGGGTAACTGATCCAGCCGGGACGCTTCCCATCGATCATCAGCTTGCAGCTGAGGGACGGGCAATCCTTCGCAACCTCGTCAATCTTATCCGCGTGCTCCTCGCTCGTGATGACCATCTTGATATCGGCAGCATGGATCCGGTACTTCAGGTCTTTTGCGGTGAGCATGGTCGGTGCCGGGCAATACACTGCACCGCGCTTGATGAGCGCAATCGTTGCGGTCCACCACTCCGGAAGCCGGGGCAGCATGATCATGACACGGTCGCCCTTGTTGACCCCGTACTTGATCAGCATGTTCACGATCTGGTTCGAGAGCCGGGAGAGATCCCAGAACGTGAACTTCTTCTCGTTCCCTTTCTGGTCCACCCAGACCATGGCGAGCCGGTTCCGGTCTTTCTCGGCCCAGGCATCGATGACATCGAACCCGAAATTGAAATACTCGGGAACGTTGATGGAGAAATTCCGGTAAAACTCCTCGTAGTCCATGATGTTGTGCTCGTCCCGGTTCAGCTCTTTCTGGAGCGAGGGGAGAAGCGAAGAGCCCGTGAGAGCACCTTCAGGATTTTTCCCCAGGTACGCTGTTGACGCTTCCGTGATCCATTCCGAGCGGGAGAGCCCTTTCTTTTCCGCGGACCGGTCGATGGTCTCGGTCAGGGCGTCCTCCATGGTAACTGAATACCGCACCATACAAGTACTATTTGTGGTGCACTTACATAGTTGTTTTGCCAGGAAAAGCACCACACAGGTAGTTCGCTCACGCTTTTTCCGGGCGCAACCGGAAAGAACGCGGGAGTCCCTGAAGAAGTTTCAGATACTATCCCGGATGGTCCGGACGGTGTCTGATCGCAGGTTCACGATTCTCCATCTTTTTTAACCGGGAGAACATTCCCCTATACAGGGACACTATGGCAATCGACTGGTACAATGAATTCGTTGATCCTCACTACTCGCCTGCAAAAGACGACCTGGTCTGCCTCTTCTATTTCGAACCTGCCGAAGGGATTTCCCGGAATGAGGCGGCGGGAAGGATAGCTTCGGAGAGTTCGACCGGTACCTGGACGACACTTTTTACGATGCCGCCCAGGATGAAAAAGCTCCAGGCAACAGCCTTTGACTTTGACGGGAACTTCGTGAAAATTGCATACCCCCTCGACCTCTGGGAAGAGGGAAACGCGGTCCAGCTGATGAGCGGGATTTGCGGGAATATCTTCGGCATGAAGGCTATCAAAAACCTGCGCCTGGTCGATGTCGCCCTCCCGCCCGCGTACCTGAAACATTTCAAAGGTCCCCACTTCGGGATGGACGGGATCCGGAAGATGATGAAGATTGAAGGCCGGCCCCTCACGGGTGCAGTCCCGAAACCCAAGATCGGTTTCTCCGCAAAGGAACATGCAGAGATCGGGTACGAGACCTGGATGGGCGGCTTCGATTTCGTGAAAGACGACGAGAACCTGACCTCCACATCGTTCAACCGGTTCGATGACCGGGTGAACTACATGACAAAACTCCGGGAGAAAGCGGAAAAGGAGACCGGCGAAGTGAAATCGGCGTTCCTCAACATCACTGCAGATATCGACACCATGAAGAAACGGGCCGATCTTCTCGCGGAAAACGGCTGGAACTACGCGATGATCGATGTCGTCGTTGCCGGGACCTCCGGGGTCATGACCCTGCGGGATTACTGCTCGGACCTCGGCCTCGCGATCCACGCCCACCGGGCCATGCATGCGACATTCGACCGGAACAAAAAGCATGGCATCACGATGCTCTTTCTTGCAAAACTGATGCGTCTCATCGGCGTCAGCCAGATCCACACCGGGACCGCTGTCGGGAAACTGACCGGCTCCAAGAAGGAATCCATGATCCTCGCTGATGCCCTCCGGGAGAACCGGACGAAGGCAGTCCCGAACATGGCGCTTGAGCAGGACTGGGGGAGCATTAAGACCGCGTTCCCGGTCTCATCGGGCGGCCTCCACCCGGGTCTGGTACCGGACGTAATGGACATCTACGGAACGGATCTCGTCCTCCTTGTCTCCGGGGGTATCCACGGCCACCCGAAAGGCACCCGGGCCGGTGCACGGGCCACCATGCAGGCAGTCGAGGCCTGGCAGGACGGCATCACGCTTGACGAGAAAGCAAAGAACGCAAAGGATCTCAAAGAAGCCCTGGAAAAATGGGGTTACTACAAACCCAAATAACGGTACAACGATAACCGGGCAGGCCTGCATCAGGGGCCCGCACAATCCGGTATTTTCTATTTTCTCAGGATTATTCCGATAAGAACCGCAATTGCAGCAACTGCGAGAATCCCCGGGAATGAAGATTTTTTGGTTGCAGTCGGGGATGCTGAAGTTGCGTTCAGGGTTATTTCCGGCGTGACCGGGAGCGTGGTTTCCGTCGTCTGGATCGCGGTGGTCGGGATCGGAGTTGGTATCAGTGTCGTTGGAGCAGTAGTCCGAATTGCGGAGGGCACGCCAGACATAATATTTACACTGGTAGATGGGGATGCAGGATTCTGGACTTTCACCGGGAATGTCTGAGGCGCAGTATTCGAAGAAGTCTGAAATGCTATGGTCCCATACCCGTTTTCATCGGTAGTCACCTGGGCGTAGTAACTGGTGTTCGGTACGGATGCCGTTGAAGGCGCGACATCGTCAAGAATGGTATAGCCCCCGCCGCCATAATACTGGTAATTGCCTATCGTGTACGGTCCACCGGAATCATCCTGCACGATATTTGCCTGTCCCCCTTGGACAATTGGGGGTTGATCTCCGGGAAGACCCGTCATAGACGAGGTTCGGGTTAGCCAGACATAATATGGGGTATAGGGTTTACCAATGACCGTTACCACAATAGGAGTTCCCTTTGTCACGGAATCCGCACTCACCGCCGGAGCCGCGAACAGGAGAAGTAGCAATGCGATCCCAATAACTGCACAATACCGTACACGATTACCTGCTGGTCGTTTCATGAAAATCCCCACCTATCTGTTGCTGAACGGTATTTCCGGCCCGGTATAAATCGATGCCTGCCGGGACATTCCGGAGATAACTCTGCGCAACCGGAACGTTCCTGGTGAGCGGTGCACACGGCCCGAAAACATTCGCGCCGCATTGCCCGGGCTTATTATCTTCCCGGCTGAGTGATGTGCATCGTGGAACGTACAGGTGAACCTTTCAGACTTGTCTCGAACTTCCAGCCACGGGGCTCCCAGCCGCAGGCAATAGAAGAGCTGGCGCAGGGCATTGAAAGCGGGGACCGGTTCCAGACCCTCCTGGGGGTCACGGGATCGGGAAAGACATTTACGATGGCAAACGTCATCGAGAAAGTCCAGAAACCCACGCTCGTCATCGCCCACAACAAAACGCTCGCAGCCCAGCTCTACAACGAGTTCCTGGATTTTTTCCCGGAAAACCGGGTCGAGTACTTTGTCTCGTATTACGACTTCTACCAGCCCGAGTCATACATCCCGCAGAAAGACCAGTATATCGAGAAGGATGCAGCCATCAACCCGAAACTCGAACAGATGCGCCTTGCAACAACCGCGTCCCTCCTCACCCGCAGGGACACGATAGTCGTTGCCTCGGTCTCCTGCATCTACGGTCTCGGCAACCCGGAAAATTTCATGGGGATGGGCTTTGAGCTGAGGACCGGACAAAGGATTCACCGGAAGGAGATCATCAGCCGGCTCCTGGACATCCAGTACGAACGGAACGATATCGAGCTCCTTCCCGGGAGATTCCGGGTCAAGGGCGACATAATCGATCTCGTGCCCGGGTATTCCGATGACATCGTGAGAATCGAACTCTTCGGGGACGAAGTGGACCGGATCCTTGATGTGAACCGGATTACCGGGGAAAAGAACCGGGACCTGAAATATTTCTTCATTTACCCGGCACGGCACTACGTCATACCGGAAGACCGGAAGAAATCCGCAATCGAATCCATCCGGCAGGAGCTGGATGAAGTCCTGCCCGGTCTCGGGGAACTCGAAGCGTACCGGCTGAAACAGCGGACGAATTACGACCTTGAGATGATCGAAGAGACCGGGTACTGCAAGGGTATCGAGAACTATTCCCGGCACTTCGATTTCCGGAAGCCCGGTGAACAGCCGTATTGTCTTCTCGATTATTTCCCGGAGGATTTCCTCCTGTTCATCGATGAGAGCCACCAGACCATACCGCAGCTCCATGCAATGTTCAACGGGGACCGGTCCCGGAAGAAAGCCCTCATCGATTACGGGTTCCGGCTCCCGAGCGCGTACGACAACCGGCCCCTGAAGTTCCCGGAGTTCGAGGAGTTCATGCAGTGCACGGTCTTTGTCTCGGCAACGCCCGGACCGTATGAAACCGGACACTCTGCCCGGGTCGTCGAGCAGATCATCCGGCCGACCGGTCTCATCGACCCGGTTGTTGAGGTCCGGCCCTGTGAGGGCCAGACCCTGGACGTTATCCGGGAAGCGGAAGCTACCATCGCCCGGGGAGACCGCGCTCTCGTGATGACGCTCACAAAACGGCTTTCCGAGGAACTTTCCGAGTACCTTGCGGACCGGAACATCAAATCCCGGTACCTCCACTCCGAGATCGATACCCTGGAACGGACCGAGATCATCCGGGAACTCAGGCTCGGGAAGTTCGATGTCCTCGTGGGGATCAACCTCCTCCGTGAAGGCCTCGACATCCCGGAAGTCGGGTTCATCGGCATATTGGATGCGGACAAGGAGGGATTCCTCCGGGATACCCGGAGCCTTATCCAGATCATCGGGCGGGCTGCACGGAACGTGAACGCCCGGGTCGTTCTCTACGGGGACAATATCACGGATTCCATGGAACGGGCACTCCGGGAGACGAACCGCAGGCGCACAATGCAGATCGCGTACAATGAAGAGCACGGTATTATTCCCCAGACAATCAAAAAACCGATCAAGGAGAAAGAAGTCGAGATCCGGGACACGAAGCACATCCCGAAGAGAGAGATCCCGAACCTCATCATCGAACTCGATGCGCAGATGAGGGAAGCCGCAGACCGGCTGGAATTCGAGAAAGCGATCTCCTTACGCGAACAGATAAAAGCGCTGCAGGAGCGGGCGAACGGGTAGCGGGAAACTCAGGCTGCCATCCGTTTCCCATTTTGCTTTTTTGGGGGGAATTATTCATGATCAAAACCCCGGCCAGGCTTGTGAACGCCGGGTATTTCTCAACAACATGACGAGAATATCGCAGGCCGGGGGGTACGGGCGGCGGGGGCAAAGCCCCCGGGATCCGGCAGGGAAACGGAAAAAACCCGGAGATTTTGAGTGGTTGGTATCAGGAACTGCCGATGTACAGTCATGACCCGACAGTTCGGTGTTCAAAAAAAGACAGGGGAATGTATCAGTATCCCAGGTACGCAAGGACCCAGAGGAACCCGATCATGAAGACTTCCAGCACGCCGACAACTACCCAGACATTCAGTTTCAGGAACTCCGGTACCGTCACTGCCGGGAAGGGCCACTTCGGGAGGATCGTCCGGTTCAGGCTCGGGAAGAGTTCAACAAAGATACCGGAACCAATGAGGATCCCGACCATCCCCCCGATCAGGGCATCGACCGCACCGGTCCCGACAGCTCCCGCAACCGTTCCCGGACAATAGCCGAGCAGCGCAAAACCTGCACCGAAGATAAGGCCCCCGATTACATTGGACCCCACGGTTCCGTCTGCTGCATGGGACTGCACCCAGCCGAAGTGTTTCAGGAGCACAAACCCGATCATCCCGACGATGACCGCGGAAAGCATCACTTTCATTACGGTGAAGTCCGTGAGGAGCAGCTGGCCTATGATCACGTCGTACCGGGTGACGCCTCCCTTCTGCAGGAGAAAACCGAATGCAAAACCAACGACGAACCCGAGAAGGATCTGGACCGGCTTGTTTGCGTGGAGTTTTGATAAGAGCGGCATTTCCGATCACCCCACCCCATAAAACAGGAACATCGCAACGGCAATACCCCCGGCAAAAAAGCAGCAGGCGGTAATCATACTTGCGAGCGAGAGCTGGATTGACCCGCTGATGCCGTGACCGGATGTGCAGCCGCCAGCCCACCGTGCACCTATCCCCAGGAGGATTCCTCCAAGAAGGGCGACCGCGATCCGTATGACCGGGTTATACCCGAATACGGCGCCCCAGGCAGCCGGAACCACGACGACCCGGAATGTACCGGACAAGACTGAAGATACGAACGCACCGGCAATAATTCCCGGTATAATCATTACGAACCAGTCGACTGCAGGTACAACCATCCGGTAATATTCCTTTGCCTCGACCTTTTTCCTCGAGACAAGCCGCCCCAAGAGACCCCAGGCCTTTACGAAAGCCGATGAACAGCCGATGGGGCGGTTGGCGAGAAGCAGCGAGATGCAGACCAGGATACCAATTCCCGCACCTGCAATATAGGGCGACCAGGTCGCCTCACCCAGAAATCCGAACATAACCTCCCTCATGAAAGCCGGATTGCTCCGGTACGGAAATTCTTCACAGGGAACTGGATAAAGGTATGGAAGAAGCACCCCCTGTGCAAAATTTTCAACCGTTGCGGGAACCTGAAGGTATACCTTCCTCCAATTCGGCGATGGTCTCCTCCGGCCGGTTCAAAAATTCAGTCTATATCGATCTCGCGCCGGTCATCTGATCCACCGGTCTTGTATACGGTCGAATACTTGGAGGATCCCTGATAAGCGGTACTGCTATTCCCGGCACCGGATCCCGCATACGCATCGACCAGACGCAGGATGATATCCCCGTACGTCTCGCGGGGGTGCACCCGCAGGGCGTCCAGCCGGTTTTTTACTGCCGGTTCGATCCGGATCATGACAGTTGGCATACAACTGTATACATCTGGCGGAAAGAAAAGTTTTTTGGAGAACCGGGAGTGCGAATTCGTTACAGGTTCCGATCTTTTTTTGCGGCAGAGACCAGGCTTTTCATATTCCGGGCTGCGGAAGCTATGTCATCCTGGCTGACAACCGCTGAAATAACCGCAACCCCATCAGCCCCGGAACGTATCACGTCCTGCACGTTCCCGGTAGTAATTCCCCCTATGGCGATCAACGGGATAGAGACGCGGGCCCGGATTTCCCAGAGGGTCTGAAGACCGGAGCCCGGGCCTGCATCAGGTTTTGACAGGGTCGGGAAGACCGGGCTAAGGGCAACATAATCCGCCCCGCCCTCTTCAGCAAGGATCGCTTCCTCAGGCGACCCGACTGAGATCCCTATAATGAAATCTTCCGGCACCCGGCGGCGTGCTTCCCGCAGGGGAAGGTCGTCCTGGCCAAGGTGAACCCCGTCCGCCCCGGAAGAGATGGCTATATCGAGGCGATCATTGACCAGGAAAAGCCTCCCGTACGATGCTGTGATCGACCGGATCTCCCGGGCCGCTGCAAGGATCTCCCGGGCGGGTTTTGTTTTTTCCCGGAGCTGGACTGCATCCGCTCCCCCGAGTACCGCCCGCCGGGCAATCTCCGCATGGGTCAGGCCACGCGAGAGCCCTTCATCGGTCACAACATACAGGTCAAGCTTCATGCATCGGAAATGCGGATCTTTGCGAAGGAGAGAAGATCTGTCGGTTCAAGCGCTGCCACTTCATCGATAAGTGCAATCCGGAACGACGACGGGCCGCCACACCGTGCTGCGGCCCGTTCCCCGGCAATGCCGAACAGGGAAAGTGCAGTTGCTGCTGCAAGTGCCCGGTCTTTGGATACTGCGGCACAAGCGCCGGTGATCGATGCCGCCATGCAGCCGGTTCCGGAGACACGCCCCATCATCGGGTGGCCGTTCTCCGCGAGAAGCGTCCGTTTGCCATCGCTGATAATATCCACAGCCCCGCTCATCACTACCGTGAAACCCGAGCGTCCGGCAAATTCCCGGGTGACTTCAACAGGATTTCCCGATACCCCTTCAGAATCGACGCCACGCACACTGCCGCCGGTTCCCGCGAGAACGCCGATCTCCCCGGCATTTCCTTTCAGGATGGCAATATCGAGATCAGAGAGAAGCTTCCGGGCGACCCGCGTCCGGAAACCCGTAGCCCCGGCACCCACCGGATCCAGGATTACCGGAATCCCGAGTGCATTTGCCTTCCGGCCCGCGATAAGCATACTCTCTACCTGGGCCGTATCGAGAGTTCCGATATTGAGGACAAGCGATCCTGCGAGCGCCGTCATCTCTTCGACTTCCTCCGGTGCGTGTGCCATTACCGGGGCGGCACCCACCGAGAGAGTAATATTCGCACAATCGTTCACGGTCACGTAATTCGTGATATGATGGACGAGCGGCTTTCGCTCGCGAACAGTCGCAAAGATGCGGGAGAGGTCCCCCGGGGTCATACGTATATCTTTACCAGGTGAGAGAAGAAGGTTTTCAGCGGCTTTCCCGGATTGGAAGTGCAAATGCTCCCACTTTTTTCGGGGAGACAGGATCCTGCGGGAACTGGGGCGTTCCCGGGATTCATGGCGTGAGCGAGATTTCAAGCACGCCGGGATCGTACAGGATATCCATGGAGATCACGTTTCTCGGAACCAATGGCTGGTACGATACCGGAACCGGAAACACACCCTGTGTACTCATACAGTCCCAAGACTACGATATTATCCTGGATGCCGGGTACGGGATTGCAAAAGCAGACCGGTATCTCTCCGGTAAGAGGCCCGTTCACCTGTTCCTCAGCCATTTCCATATCGATCATATCGCAGGGCTGCATACCCTTGCAAAATTCCGGTTTCCGGAGGGCCTTTTCATCTACGGCCAGCCGGGAACCCCGGAGATCCTGAACAGCATTGTCCGGCTCCCGTTTACGGTTCCCTTCGACCGGCTCCCGTATCCCGTTCGCATTATCGGACTGGACGAAGGAGATCATACGGTACCGTTTCCCGCAGAGTCACGGTACCTGGTGCACCCCGTCCCCTGCTTCGGGTACCGGTTCCAGCTCGAAGGGAAGATCATTGCCTTCTGTACAGATACCGGATACTGCGAAAACGCCGTTCATCTGGGAAGGGATGCCGATCTCCTGATAACGGAATGCGCATTCAGGTCCGGTCAGGATACCTCGGACTGGCCGCATCTCCGTCCTGAGGATACGGTGCGAATCGCGCGGGAGGCCGGAGCAACGCGTCTTGCGCTCATGCATTTCGATGCGAGTCTCTATCCCTCGCTTGCTGATCGACGGGAAATAGCGGACCGGTTCAAAGGAGATTTCCCCGGCCTGATGGTTGCGGAAGACGGTATGCAGATCCGGATCTGACGCCCTTCCTGAATCCCGGGCAGTCCGTATCCCGGTTCGCAAGACCGGATCGTACCATCCCTTTTTTGAAAACCCACCGAAATCATGATAGGTCCCGGGGAAGAATCGTTTCCTGGGGACAGAACGGAAATTTTCCTGGCGGTGGGGCGGATCAGAAGAATAAATGGAGACCTTGTCCATGACTGAAAAGCCGGTTACGTGCCGGTCCTGTATCCGCAATTCCGGAATATTTCTGGGAATAACCGGTATCAATACCCTTCTTGCTATGGCCGGGATCCTCTCGTTCCAGGTGGGACCCGGGATCTCTGCACTCTATATCGCAGTAGCGTTTGAGATTGCGTTTGCACTCTGGTTCGGAATGTATGGTGCGATTGCCGCGTACTGCGGTGCGGTTCTCAGCGGATTCCTGACGACCGGCATTTCACTCCCGCTGGATCTCGT
>JBDKRP010000113.1:0-11844 GCA_039683275.1 Methanoregulaceae archaeon
AGGACATCGGCAAACTGGGGGTCGTAATAGATCGGCCTCCTATCGTTGTCGACGACCTGCATCCCGAAGGTAACGGGCCCCGTGACCTGGCACTTGAGGCCCAGAGCTCCCGGGAACTTCTGCTGCAGCATCGCATGGAAGGCAGACGCATATTCCGGCCCTTCCGCGTAGGCCGCATAATTCCCTTCCATATAATCGAGATAGATCTTCTCCATCGCGGGCATCAGGTCCTGCGAGGAGTCGACCCGCATTTTCCCCTCGAGGAAAAGGCGTCCCGGGAGCTGTTCGGAATCGTTGAAAACAATGCTTTCGAGGACTCCCCGGGTGGGAAGAGTCGGGGCGTAGGGAAATTCAGGAAATATCGCGAGGACATCCCGGCATGCCTGGACCGGGTCACGGTGAGGGAGGGCCCCGACACCGGTTGCGACCGGCCCGGGGAGGGTGAGCATGGACGACATCTGTTACACCTTCCTGATACGGCATTCGTTCAGCATTTTTTCAACGCGGGGGAAAAGGGTGAGATCCGTGTGGGGAAGGAAACAGCTCGAGGTGTACTCATCCATAAACGAATTCTCGGCGTTGAGCTCGATGTACCCGATCTTCTCTGCTATCTGGTCGAGCATCTTCCGGGCAGGACGGTTCAGGAGGGCAACGTGGGCACCCGTGACGGCACCGTTCCCGATATTTTTGATATGGTCGACCGGGATCTCCGGTATCAGCCCTATCAGGATCGCGTGCTCCTTGTTGATGTAATTCCCGAATCCCCCGGCAAAGTAAATGTCGGAGATTTGGTCCCGGCTGATATCTGCGACATTCATCAGGGTAAAGCAGGCCGCAAGGATGGAGGCCTTGCTCATGATCAGGTTCTTGATATCGTTCTCGGTGAGGACGATATCTTTCCCGATCCCGGTCTCGTCCTTCCAGACAACGACGTATTCCATGAAATGGGTACCCTGCCGTATCCTCGGGTGGGAGATCCCCCGGTTGATATGGCCGGTCCGGTCGATAATGCAGGCTTTGATAAGTTCGGCAAGGAGATCGATGAGTCCCGACCCGCAGATACCCCGCGGCTTGATATGGTTGATGGTCTCGTAGCTGGGTTCGAGCGTTGCCTCGTTAATCCGGATCCGCTCGATTGCCCCGGGGTTTGCCCGCATGCCGAAGAGGACTTCCCCGCCTTCCAGGGCAGGCCCGGCAGCCCCCGCACACGAGAACATCCATTCCCTGTTCCCGAGGACGACTTCGAAATTTGTCCCGATATCGATCATCAGGGAGATCTCATCGCGGTCCCCCATCCCGCAGGCAATGATGTCGGCGATAATGTCCCCTCCGATGAAATCGGAAACCGCAGGGAACGAAAAGAGCCCGGCGGTCTTGGCAACCGTGACCCCGATACGGGATGCAATCACCGAAAGGGAACGCCGGACCACGGGAACATAGGGCTCTGCGATGATATACCCGGGATCGATCCCGAGCAGGATATGGGTCATCACGGTATTTCCGGAGAGGACCACCTCGTATACATCATCGAGGTCAACCCCGGCCGAGTTCGCTGCGCCCCGGAGGGCTGCATTGATACTCTCCGCTGCGAGGAGCTGGAGTTTCCCGACGCCGTTCTTTTTCGCGTAGTTCACCCGGGCAAGGATGTCCTCGCCGCAGCTGATCTGCCGGTTGTAATTGGAGGCAACCGCAACCGTGGAGCCGTTCGTGAGATCGCAGAGATAGGCAACAATCGTTGTCGACCCGAGATCTACTGCCGCCCCGTACAGCCGTTTCGTAGTGTCTCCCGGTTCCAGGCTGATGACCCGGTACCCTCCCGGGACAATCGCTATCGTAGCGGTTACGGTCCAGTTGCTCTCCCGCAGGAGTGCAGGGATCTGCCGGAGAATCTCAAGGGGGGCATAAATCTGCTCAGCAATCGGCCCGCCTTTTTTCTGGATTGCACGGAGCAGGCGCGAGAGATCGGTGGAGGGATCGTTCAGGCTCGGGGGATCGCAGGTCACGAAATATTTTTTTACAGAAGGACGGAACTCGATGTGCCGCTCGCCCCCATCGATAAGGATTTTCTGCTCCTGGATGATACTGCTCTCGGGAACAACTACAATGAGGTCCCCGAATACCTGGCTCTTGCAGGCAAGGCATGCACCCCGGTCTATCTCCTCCGGGGTAAAAAACCGGGGAAGCGAATCCTGGTCATATACGGCATTTCCGGATTTCAGGTAAACAAGACACTTGCCGCATTTCCCGAGGCCGCCGCAGACAACATTCACCGCGAGGCCGGCCCGCTGTGCAGCGTCCAGAATGGTTGCCCCGTTTTCGACTTCGATCTTCCGGTAGGTCGGGAGAAAGGTAACGGTCGGCATTTACGGTTTCACCAGGTTGTCAAGGTAATCCCCGATCTCGGCTGCATCCCTCGGCCCCACGAGAACGTGCCAGCCCGTAGCGTCCTCGATGCGCCCGCTCAGGGGAGAGGCGTAGCCCGGAATTATCAGGTTCCGGTGCGAGACCAGTTCTTCGACCCCGAACTTTTTGAGGGAGTCCCGTACCAGCATCTCTGAGAGTTTCCCGGATGCAACGGCCGTCAGGACCGAAAGCCCTTCCGTATCCACGAGCAGGAGATAGCAGGGAATGCGGGTCGCTTCGAGGTATCCCTGGAGCGTGAAGTACGTGAGGGAGAAGTTCACGGTCATGAGGAGGGGAGAATCCTTCGTGGGCACCCCGACCCGGTAGATTCCGGGCGTCATCTGGATCGGCTTCTGGGGGTCGGTATAGATATTCTGCCGGAGCGTGAGTGCCGCCCGTTTCTGTGCGGGGCTCAGGGAATCGGTCACGATGACCGATGCAAATTTGAGGATCCCCAGGTAGGTTCCTGCATCCGGCATGCCGAGATCCCGGGTTTCCAGAAAGACCGGGTAACCATACTCCGGGGACGTCCGGGCGAGGGCTTCCTTCCTGACCCGGGTCGATTTTGCGAGGAAATCACCGAGATCCGATGGGGTGAGATCAATCACGAGATCCTGGACCCCTGCATCCGTGCATTGTTTTACGAGTGCCGCGAGCCCGGAAAAGTCCCCGGGCCGGACCGCAAGCGGGCAGCCATGTTTCACTGCCCGCGCAGCAAAATCCTTCCAGGTCGCTTCGGTTGCCGCATGGATGAGCGGTGCATAACTCCCGCAGTGGATGAGCGCTGCATCGAGTGATGAAACGGACGAGGTTTTCAGGACAAGCGGGAGGTCTGCTTCCGATTCCACGATTTCAACGGCCTTCCCGAACGCCGCAGGATCACCGCTCGTATTCTCGATTGCGACCCCGTCGATCTTGAGATCGATTCCGACCCGGACGAACGCATCGTTCCTGACCTCGCGTACAATGCTCCGGATCCCCTGCTCGCCCTGCGTGTCCTGCACCCGGAACAGGATCCCGGGCGGGTGGACGAACGTCTTCTCGTGCCGGAAGAAGACGAACTCTTCCCCGACAACGATATTTCTCTCCCCAACACCGATCTTCACGAGTTTTATGGGAGGACGGGTGCTGGCGCCAAGTACGCTCTTCGCATTCTCGTCCAGGTACGGGCAGAGCGCCGGGTCGGCCTTCCCCTGCGAGAGTTTCATCGCGAAGGTAAGGCAGGTCGGGTCCCCGCATTCCTTGCAGTTCTTCTTGGGGAGGAGCTTGTAGATATCGAGCGCCTTCATGGTCATGGGGATGCACCTCCCGTTTTCCCGGCCCCGTTGTTCAGGGGGGAAAACGCCTCCTTCAAGAGGGGAATTGTCTTCGGGTGCCGGACGCAGACGATCTCGGAACCCGCGACGACCGCCGCGAGTGCGGCCGCGAATTCCCACTGGACTGCTGCCTCGTCCCGCATACCGGGTTCTGCGTCCCGGACTTCCTTCACGTTCAGGGAATCGAAGGCAGAGCAGATCATCGGCATTGCAAGATCCGCATCTCCCTTGAGAGCCGCAAACCGGATCCGCTCCATGACGGAGTACGTGTACTCAAACCCGTACCCGAGCGCTCCCGTATACGGGTCGATAACGATCCGGTCGTGGGGAAGCCCGGTCTCCCGCAGGAGGATATTGAGCTGCTTTGCGAGGTTGATATCGATGGGCGACTGGGCTACGACCGAATGGCCGTAGGCAAGTGCAGCCGCCGCAATGCTCCTGTACCTGCTCGCTTCCGCAGTCCCGATGAGGAGGCGTTCTCCCTGCCCGGCCTCGCCGCAGCTCCGGAAGACCTCGCTGTCAATCTCAGGCTCATTGCTTCCCTCGATGATGAGCGGAAGGGATGTTGCATGAAGCACATCCGCGACCGTTGTCCCGACCGCCGTGAAATCCGAAAATCCCCGTTTGCGGGTACTCGTCAGGTACAGGCGGATGAGATCCGCCCCGTACTCTTTCCCTGCAAGCGCTGCCCAGGCTGCCGGGTCCTGTGCGGTATCTCCGACATACTGCCGGACGATCTGCGGCCAGGAACGGATGTCATCGCAGAGCTCGAATGCGATGAGGGGCTGCCTGATTCCTGCCGGCACCGGGCCGAGAAAAGGGAGATCCGATTCTCCCCCGATCCGGTAGGAGCGGGAGCGGGTCCCCCCTTCTTCTTTTGTTGCACCGATAACGACCTGATCGATTGCTCCGGTCCATTCGCGATTTGTCATCTCTGTCATCTGGGCACCGTCACAGGAGGGATTTCATCGTGAGCGCCGGGTGGTTTTTCTCCGTGAGGAAGGTAAGGAGCTCTTCGATAGTAGTTGCATTCGTTTCATCGGCAATCTTGTCAAAAAGATCCGAGAGGCCCCGTTCGGCCAGCTTCTTCTTCAGCCTGTCCCCGAGTTCCTCCCTGAGCTGGCTGGGTATCCAGACCAGCCGCTCGATCCCGCCGTCGCCTTCCAGGAACCGGTCGCTTAATATGAACCCCTTCGAGATCCCGGCAAAGCCCGGGGTCTGGGCTCCGCCGCCGATTGTTCCTGCGAGCGTGGAGAACGTCATTCCTGAGGGGGTCATTCCCTTGAACTCCCGGTTTACAACCATGATCCCATTCACTTCCGGGAGCATGAGGGCGATTGCCTCGAAGCAGCCGCAGCAGGTCATCGGGACTTCCATCACGCTATAGAGGGAGCAGCGTTCGACCTCCCCGTGCGAGGCCTTCTTCACGAACCGGTTGATTCCCTCGAATTCGCCGCGTTTCCCATCGATCTCGTTTCCTTTCTCGATGGGCTGGTTTGCGCCGGAGGGGGAGATTTCGTACGCAATCTTGCCGTCAAGCCAGCTGATGGCCCCGCAAAGTGCAGGTCTCTCCGGCGTGATGACACAGACATGGTTCGGGGCAAAGGTCTGGCAGAGCGTACAGGAATAATAGGTATTCACATCCTTGTCCCGCATTCCCCGGACCCTGGCATCGCGTTCTTCGTAGATTGCTTCCGCTTCTTTCTTCTTTTCCGTTACGCGTGCTGCATCCGTTACGAGCGTCACCTGGACCGCGTCGAGGAGCTGGGGGAAATCCATCCGGAACTTGCTTGCAAGGAGTTTTCCGACGTGTTCTATCTTCACCCCTTTTTCCACGGCTTCCTTCGATATCCGTACCCAGATCAGATCCCGCTGGGCAACATGCCAGGTCCCCTCCCCGTAATTGATGAAGTTGTGGATGCGCCGCTCAAGGACCGGCTCGTAATCCTTGCGCATGTTCTTTCCCGCGACATCGATGAGGATCGCCAGGGGGACTGCACTTCCTTCTTTCAGGTCCCCGATCTCCGGGCCGATCACGGTTACTTTCCCGTCGGTGACTTCTTCGAGGCCCTTCATCCGCAGGAGTTCGAACGCCGGCGATCTTCCGCCGCCGAACTCCACGTACATCTCCTCCTTGCGGATGCTCTTTCCCTCGAATGCCGGGGAACAGGCCATCGGGATCGGGATCGCGGTCACGTTGACCTTGATCCCTTTGAGATCCATCCCGGTCCTGACCGCGTCCTGCGCAGCGACCTTCGTCCATCCTTCCCCTTCGTACTCCCCGACCGAGACGATGGGGATGCTCAGGGCCCGGAACGCATCGATAAGTGCGATATCCTCGTCCGCGAGATCGGGAAACGCGATAACAAAGGCCTTTGCCCGTTCCGCAGCATAGGCGAGGAGCCGCCCGGCATCTCCCGGGGTAACCCCGCCGAACATCATCGCAACCCGGGCCACGATATCGGCAAAATGGATTGACGAGTCCGGAGTGGCCCCGAGAGGGATGAGCCGGTAATCGAGACCGACCTTGATCCCTGCTGACGAAAGGACAGGAATAACATCCCCCGCGAGGAACGTCAGCATGAACTTCTCCTGGAGTTCCCGGCAGACGGATGCAACCGAATCCTTATTCTCCGGTTTCCCGACAACAAGTACGAGCCCGAGAATACTCCCGTCAACGAGGGAATAACCGAGTTTCCGGATAACCGCATCCGGAATGAAACCCGTGAACCGTGCGTCCGGAGATCCGTGGGTCTCCCGCGATGCAACGATTGCCTCGACAGCAATTATCGGGCTCTCCTGGGTTTTGGCATAGATCGTCCGTGCCTCGTCTGCGGTATGCACGGGGGTCCCGGTCAGTGCGAATGCAAGGGGAAGATGGTAGGCAGTTTCCTCGTAGGAAATACTGCCCGCGAGATTCCCTACAGATTCCCTGAGCCGTTTTCCCCCCTGTTCTTTTGCCGCTTCGACAGGTATCATCAGATCACGTTAGTAGTGGATTGTCAAGGGGAATAGTTAATGATATGGGTTTTTACAGGAGTTCCCCGAGGGATGAGGAAAACCTGGTTTGCAAATGCCCGGAGATTCATCTGTTTTCCAAACTGAAACGGTAATTGAGGCATATGAAAAATCAGGAAACATTTAAGCCCTGAAACTCTACTTCTTTTAACGGAAGTGTTGACGTGCGATTATTCAGGGTTTCACTCCTTCTGATTGGGATAATTCTCTTTGCATTCCTGCCGGCTGCAGTATCTGCTGATACTACCGCTGCGAATAGTACGACAGACTCCAACAGTTCAGTAACCGCCAATGTTACGACTGTTGCGACAACCGTAAGCCCCACGACTGCATTTATCGGGGCCGACGGGACGATCACCATTACCGTCCGGGGAAGTACGGATTTCAACATCGGGGACCGGATCAACTTTGACGGTACGAGCAACGCCAGCCAGAGCCTGGTACTCAAGATTACAGGCCCGGGCCTGTCAGCTGACGGTGTGCCACTGGATAATCCCTCAGGGTCAGCGGGCTCCGGCAGCCTCGTCACAGTAGGATCCAACGGTAAGTGGACCTACGCCTGGGACACAAGTCTTCTCTCGAACACATCGATCCAGACAGCAAAATACACGGTTTACGCGGTAGATCTCGCAAACCCGACGGTTTCAACGAAGATCGGTGTGATGATTCATAAAAAGACTCTCTCATTCACATTGTCTCCCAACCCGGTGCCGCTGGGCCAGACAATCACTCTTGAGGGAAGTACAACTGCAGATGTTTCCCAGGTCAGGTTTGACCTTGTCCGTGTTCCTGAACTCGCCTCCGAACGGAGCAGCATCGGATACGATATCAGTCTTGCCGCCGATGGTTCCTTCACAAAACAGTTCCATGCAGATCTTCCTGCCGGAACCTATTCCGCGACCGTCAAGACTCCGGATGGCAGTCTCTCGTCAACCCAGAGTTATGTCATCGGACTGGACCAGACGGTTTCTGAAACAGAGGTCCCGACTACGGTAGCCACCCCGGTTGTCACTGAGACCGCCATGCCAACTACCGTTGTCACTACCGCGGTTTCAACCCCGGCAGCAACCCAGACCCAGGCTCCGGCATCAGCAACGTCCCCGACAGTATTGTACATCGTAATCGTAGTCCTCGTTATTGTCGTGATTATCGGTGCGGTACTGTATATGCGCTCGAAAAAGACTGCGCCAAAGAAGACTGCGGAAAAACCGGCAGAACCTGAGGAATCTGAAGAAGAGGAGTAACCTCCCCCTGCATTCATCAGGATCATTTTTTTCTCTTTTTCCCGGGTTCTCCGGTTCGCCATTTCCTGGTACCCCGCGATCTTCCGTTATCCGTTCCATTATCCGCAGGGGGGGGATTTACGGGAACCATAACCCGAACGCCCACCACAATACTTATCGGGATTCCCGCCCCCGGATATTATCCACGCTGTGATAGGAATGAGCAGGTATTCTTTTATCGCCCGTATGCCGGACGAACCCGGTGCACTTCACCAGGCGGCAGACATCGTAAAACGATACGGAGGGAACATTAACCGCCTCCAGTACGACCGGCGACTGGACACAGGGACTGTTTTTTTTGAGGTAACCTCCGATGAAAAGGAGTACCGGAATATCACCCGGGATCTTGCGGCCAGGGGATACCTCCAGACGAGCCTTGCACCCCTGGGATTCCTGAAGATGCACGTATACCTCCCGGACGTGAACCAGCCGGGTTCGCTGCACGAATTCCTGAATTATATCACCCGGGCAAAGGCGAACATCGCGTTCATCGATTTCGACGACCGGGGCAATCATCCCGAACGGCTCACTATCAGCCTTACGCTGGGTACAAGCGACGTTGTCGAGCGTCTTCTCGACTCCCTCAAGTCAAAATACCGGCTCGAAGTCCTGGAATACGATACCACCGGGGCAAAACTGGACGATACGGTTTTCTATGTACGGTTCGTGCAGCAGCTCCGTACGCTCATCGGGGCGTCCGGGGATGCATTTCTCCTCCCGTTCCTGGGGGATGTCAACCACGTTGCCCAGCAGATGACCGATCTCGGGAAAGATCCAAGGCACGTATTCGAGAAGATTCTCGAGAACGGGAACTATCTCCGGGATACTGCCGGGAACGGGTTTTATGCGGATGTGCAGAAAATACCGGTTACGGAGAAGGTTACCCTCTACTGTTTCCAGCTCCCGGGCGGAGGGAGCGTGTTTCTCTTCGAGACTCCGGAAGACCTCGTGATGGTTGATACCGGTTACGGGATCTACCATGAATGCATAACTGAACTCTTCCGGGCCTACGGGATCTGCGACCTCAGCCGACTCTCCCGGATCTATGTGACCCACGCCGATGCGGATCACGCAGGAGGGGCAGGGCATTATTCCGTGCCATGTTATCTCCACGAAGGGACGCGGGCGATTATCGAACTGGACAACCGGGCATACGGCTCCCGGAGCGAGGAGTCCATCCTCGAGATGGTGTACACAAAAATGATCAACACCATCTCCCGGTTCTCGGTGTCCCGGAATTTCATCGATTTCCCGAAAAAACCGCTCGGCAAACGCGGGCCGTTTACCATTATAGACCGGTTCACGGTGGGTGACGTGGAGATGGAGATCCTGGAAGGTTTCGGGGGTCACCAGTTCGGCCAGTGCTTCCTCTGCGCCCCGGAGGAAGGGCTCCTCTTTACCGCCGATGCCGTTATCAATTTCGATCACCTCACCCCGGAACGTATGACCTATAACCAGCTCGCGGTCTTCTTTGTCCTCAACGTCCACGTCGACAGGGACCTCGCGAAAGAGGAGAGGAAATCTCTCCTTGCGCTGGCGCAGGATCTTGACGGGACGCTCGCCGGTCGGGGAAAGCGCTGCATGGTCTGCGGCGGGCACGGCCCGGTCTCTGTCTTTGAGGGAAAGTCCCTGGTACCGCTGGGGACACCGGAACGGTATGTCCCGGAACACCAGCCCTGATACCATCCCGACCCTTTTTTTTCAGCCGGGTTTCCGTATTGCCGGAATACCTGATCAAAAATGGAGGGCCCCGGTTTCCCGGGTATTGCCGATGATCCGCTTCCGATGCAGTATGTCCCCATGCAAATCCCGGAAATCCATCCGTTCTTTCGGTCCGGATCCCGCCGGAGGTTCCCTTTTAATAAGAATCGCACAAAATCCTTAGGCTGAGTTGTGCTGACGATGGGTGAGAGCAGGGTTCAGGATATGATGCGCCTGATGGGATCGAAGATCAAGTCCATCAGCGATTCGATACATGACGACGAAGTCGAAAAATTCATGAGCGAGATTCTCGGGGCAAAGAGGATCTACGTCATGGGTGCAGGCCGGTCGGGTCTTGTTGCAAAGTCTTTTGCAATGCGGCTGATGCATCTCGGTCTGCAATCGTATGTTGTCGGGGAGACCATTACCCCGGCAATGCGGCCGGACGATGTCCTGATTGTATTCTCCGGTTCAGGCAAAACAAAAACGGTTGCGGATATCGCGGAGACTGCAAAGGAACTCGGCGCCCACATCTGTATCATCACCTCGAACACGGATTCCCGGATAGCAAAGATCTCGGAATGCATCGTGCTGATAGAGAGCCACCGGGATGCGCTCGAAAGCGACAGTGCGGAATTTGAGATCCGCCAGATGATCGGGGATCACAAATCGTTTGCCCCCCTGGGAACCCTTTTTGAGACGGCGTCATTAGTCTTTGCCGATGCGGTCATATCCCGCCTGATGGAGATTACAAAGACCGACGAGACTGCCCTGAAAAACCGTCACGCAAATATTGAATAACCGGGAGATCAAGGAAACCCATTATGACAGGAAAACGGGTTGCCTCCCGGGTGGCGCATATCAATCTCTCCGGCATCCGGAAACTGTTCGACAGTGCCGGTCCTGACTCCATCAGTCTCGGGCTCGGGCAGCCGGATTTCGATACACCGCAGCATATCAAGGAAGCCGCGATCCGGGCAATTAACGAGGGAAAGACAGGGTATACGGCAAATACCGGGATACCTGAGCTCCGGGCGGCAATCGCAGAAAAATTCCGGAAGGAGAACGGACTTACCTACAGCCCCGACCAGCTGATTGTCACGGCCGGTGCAAGTGAAGCGCTCCACCTCGTTATGGAAGCGCTCGTTTCTCCCGGTGACAAGGTGCTCTTTCCGGATCCCGGGTTTGTTGCGTACGCGGCACTCGCCGAGGTTGCCGGGGGGAAGGCCCGGGGAATTCCCCTTACCCCGGATCTCCGCATCGATATCGAGAAAGCAAAATCCGCCATGGACGGCGCCCGGCTGATCGTCATCAATTCGCCGGGAAACCCGACGGGGGCGGTCGAGACAAAGGAATCCCTCCGGGCTATCGTTGAGTACGCAAACGATCACAGGGTTACCGTGGTGTCCGATGAAGTGTACGAACACTTCCTGTACGGCGGCGCACAACACTGGAGTGCGGCACAGTTCGGGGACGATGTCATCACCATCAACGCGACCAGCAAGACCTACGCAATGACCGGCTGGCGCCTCGGGTACCTGGCTGCGCCGAAGGAATACCTGGAGCCCTGCCTGAAGGTCCACCAGTACTGCCAGGCCTGCGCAACTTCGATCTCCCAGTACGCGGCCCTTGCTGCATATACCGGCGACCAGTCCTGCGTTTCCGCGATGAGGAACGAGTACGAGGCCCGCCGGGATCTTCTCACAGCAGGCTTCAGGGATCTCGGGTTAGAATTCCCGGAGCCCGAAGGAGCGTTCTATCTCTTCGCACCGATGGGGCAGGAGCTCACGGAGAAGATCATTTCCCGGGGAGTTGTCATCGTCCCGGGGAGCGCGTTCGGGGAAAATATGCCGGAATACGCCCGGATCAGTTATGCGGCGTCCCGGGAGAACCTGGTGCGAGCTCTTGATAGGATTCGCAGCGTAATGTAGTACCTGAGAGCCTGGTGCTTCTTATGGTGAAGGAACTCTTAGCGCAGCTTTCCAATGCCCACGGCGTTTCGGGAAGCGAAGGGAACGTATACGATCTCATCAGAAAGGAACTGAAAGGGCACGTCGACGAGATCCGGGAAGATCCTCTCGGGAACCTCATCGCGGTGAAGAAAGGCAATTCCTTCAGGGTGA
>JBDKRP010000114.1:0-13878 GCA_039683275.1 Methanoregulaceae archaeon
AGATATTAAAGGAAATATTGAGTTATCTTAGGTAGTGTCTTCATAATGCTGTAAAATCAGCCGCAGTATCCGGACAGATCATCTCCCTCTTTGCAGAGAGAGGATTTACGCAAAAATGGGATCAAACCGGCAGACTATACACTCCTGAAATAATTTCTCATTGATCTTTGTTTAGGGGAACTTGAACGTTTAACAACTCACCACCCAAAAACTCTGATACCGATACCGAGGATAGCTTCTTGCAGCAATCTTCTCCAACACGCGAGACCCCGGAGATTCCCTTGTCCTTGAACGGGCGGAGGGACGAGCACGTGAACCAGCCCGGGAGGAGCGGCCTCACGTCATGCAATTGAATGATTTTCCCGAGATGAATCCTATAAGCCCTCCCAAAATCCCTCTATTTCACCCCAGTTCCGGACCCATCTCCACCCGGGTCAATCCGGGCTCAATTCAGCCCCGGATTGCCTAAGATACCCCCTCCGGAACCCCCCGGGTGGCGAATTATTTCCCAACAAAAAAATATCTCCCTGATAATCGGGAATTACGGCAATCCGGGGCAGAAATGAAGGATTTTTCCGGCGAAAATAGCAGCGTTTTGCGGGCCCCCTGTTTTGGAATCGATAGTTTCCCTATCCGGCCCTGAGATCGGGGCAGGAAACCCCCCTGGCGGGCCTCGTTTGTTCCGACGGAGAAATTGAGTATATAAAGGGAGTAACCTGAGTGCGGGAGACCAGTCGGGCGAAGGTCGGGTATCGGGAAGTATTTTCAGACCGGAACGTTCCCAAACTTTTTCGAAAGAGGTTTTCTGCGAGCGGGCGCAAAAGAAAATTCGCCCGGAAATTTCACCGGTCCCGGTTCAACTCCAACGAGTGAGATCCCGGCATATTCCCTTTTTCGTGAACGGGCGGAAGAACGAGTACGCGAATCCGCCCTTCAGGTCTGCCTCCCAATTCGGGATTATACAGTTCTTCCGGGATCTCAGGCGGACCGATGCGAGAGAAACGGCGAGTAGCTCGTCCCTCTGCCTGGCCGCAGAACACAAACCGGTTCCGGAAATCTCAGAGATCCTGGATGAATTATCTTCGGGAGAATCCCGGCTTAACTTCAGCGGAAACGATCCCGGCATATTCCCTTGTCCGTGAGCGGGCGGAGGAACGAGCACGCGAACCCGCCCATCAGGGCGGATTCCCTATTCGGGATTATAAAGTTCTTCCGGGATCTCAGCGGATCGATGCGAGAGAAGCGGCGAGTAGCTCATGCCTCCGCCTGGCCGCAGAACGCAAACCGGTTCCGGAAATCTCAGCGATCCTGGATGAATTATCTTCAGGGGAATCCCGGTTCGACTCCAACAAGTGAGACCCCGGATTATTCCCTTGCCTGTGAGCGGGCGCAGGGACGAGCACGCGAACTCCGAGCGAAGCGAGGCCTCCCGTTTTTCTGTCAGAGAATATACAGCTGGCTGTCGCGAACACCTGCGATCAGTGCTCGTTCCTCCCCAGAGCCGCAATCAACGGACCGGTGGTTCCGTAATCTCAAAGATTCAGGTATGACTCCTGTGCGTGGGATTTCGGAACATCTCTGTCCCGTGAGTTCCTGAATAAAATATCCACGAGAGATCACGGCCTGTATTCTTCAGGAATGTCCCTGTCCCTTTTATTTTTCCATCTCCCAAAAAAAACTGCCGGAAACGGGGACGAGTGGGAATGGCATCAAAGTTTCCAGAGAAACGCAAACAGAACGCCCATCACCGGGTACCCGATCCCCTCCTGGACAATCGATGCAGCGTAAAAGACAAGCGGCCAGTCCATTGTCGTGATCATGACAAAGAGGCTGGGAACGGTCATGATGACCAGGAGAAGCCCCCCGAACAGGAGGCCTTTTGTGACGGTCGTTCCCTGAAGCGCATTCCGCACGGTATCGAACACGACTGCAGCCGCAAACGAGACCACGAAGGGATACAGGAAAAAGAGAAGCATCACGGGATCGTCCATGGCACGCATCCCGCCGAATGCCGAGATGTCGTAGGGAACCACCATGCCGATGAGGCTGTTCAGACCGAAGAGCAGGACAAAGAGGAGAATTCCTCCCCCGGTACCACCGAGGACAATATTCTTTGCATCCATATACGGTATTCCCGGCCGGGGATTCATAAAAGAGTACGGAGACGGGGCGAAAGTGAAGCCGCAGGGTCTTCCCGCTGAACGCATCAGCATCCCCGCCATCATCCGGTGAAACATCACTGTTTTTATGTGCTGGCAAATGCCACAGTATGTGTCACAAGTTTCGTGAGGATCATCAATGTGTATTGCGATACCTGCTGAAGTGATTGAAATAAAAGACGGGAATATCGGGGTAGTCGATTACGGCGACCTCCGGCAGGAGGTCCGGCTCGATCTCGTCGATGTAAAACCCGGCGAGTTCGTGCTCGTCCATGTAGGGTTCGCCATCCAGCGGCTCTCGCGGGAAGAAGGGCTCGAGACCCGGCAGATCTTCCGCGAAGTCTACGCTGCGATGGAGGAGTGATGCACGAGTACGGGATAGCGTACGACCTGTACGCGACGGCAAAGAAAGCAGCGCTCGAAAACCATGCCGACCATATCACCCGGATAAACGTCGAAGTCGGGGAGATGGCGATGGTGAACCCGGACCAGGTAAAATTTCTCTTTGATACGTTAGCAGAGGATGACCCCCTTTTTCGGGGAGCCGTTCTCTCATGCACTCTCACGAAACCGGAAACCCGGTGCATCTGCGGGTACACCGGAACCGAAATCTATGTCTGTCCCGGCTGCGGGGCGCTTCCCGAACTCGTGAAAGGACGGGAAATTGTCGTAACCAATATCGAGATCGAGGTGGATGACTAAATGAAAGTAAACCTTATGCACGGTGCGGGTGGGGAAGTCATGGGAGAACTCCTCCAGGTGCTGACAAAATTCTCCCACAATAATGCAGGAGGGATCGGCCTTGAAGCGCTTGACGACGGTGCGGTCATTCCCCTGAACGGCGCAAACCTTGTTTTCACCACCGATTCCCACGTCGTCCGCCCCATTTTCTTCCCGGGCGGGGACATCGGGAGGATCGCAGTATCCGGAACGGTGAACGATCTCGCCATGATGGGCGCCCGGCCCATCGCCCTCTCCTGCGGGATGATCATCGAGGAAGGGTTCGATGTAAACGATCTCGCACGGATCGTACAGTCCATGGACGATGCCCTTGGGGAATGCGGTGCAAGCATCGTTACCGGGGACACGAAAGTTGTCGAGAAAGGAGCGCTCGACGGGATTTTTATCAATACTGCCGGAATAGGGGTTGCAGAGAAACCAATCCGGGACAACGGCCTTGTTCCGGGCGACAGGATCATCGTCTCCGGAACCCTGGGAGATCACGGTATTGCCATCATGGCGCACCGGGAAGGCTTCGATCTCGGGGAACAGATCCGATCCGATGTTGCGCCGCTCTGGGGCATGGTACAGACAGCTCTCGCAGCCGGGGATATCCATGCCATGAAAGATCCGACCCGGGGCGGGTTCGCGAGCATCATCAACGAGATGGCACGGAAGAGCAAAGTCTCGGTCAGGATCGAGGAAGAATTGATCCCGATCCGGAAGAGCGTCCGGAGTGCGGCAGGAATGCTCGGGATCGATCCCCTGGAAGTCGCGAACGAAGGAAAGGTTGTGATGGGCGTCCGTGCCGAGGATGCAGAAGCAGTCCTTGCAGCACTCCGCAGCCACCCCTATGGCCGCGATGCGGCAATTATCGGCAGGGTTGTCGAAGGCTCCCGGGTCATCATGGAGACAAAGATCGGGGGAGAACGGTTCGTTGAACCCCCCATGGGAGATCCGGTGCCCCGGGTCTGCTGATGTAACCTTTTTCCCGGTTTTCCTTTTTCAGATATCCAGGTCCAGGTACCTGCGCAGGAGATCGAGCGCCCCGGATTCTTTCGGGCCGCCGCATTTCCTGATGAGCCTGGCATGGTGGAGAATAAGTTTTTCAAGTTCAGGGTCACGGTTCCGGAGATACCGGGTCCCATGGACAGCAACTTCGATCACGCTGTTGAATCCCCGGTTCACCGGCCTCAGGGAAGAATGGAGAATCATCTCCCGTACCGGGTTCAGACGGACCATCAGGGCTTCCGGGGTCTCTTTCCCGATCTCTGCAGTGAATGCCACCCAGGCATCGGTTTCCCGGAGCCGCTGCATGCGCAGGTTCCCTATAGATTCGTCCTGGAAAAAATATTCGGGCAGATCGTCGAATGCAGTCCGGACAAACATCACCGGGTCATAGAGAATGTTAGCGACAACCCATCCGTTCTTTGCAATATTCGTTGCGGTGTGACTTCCCCGGAAGAGGTGCATCCGGAACGTGCCGTTCCGGCATATGAGGCCGACAGGGGCTGCGTTCCCCCCCGTTGTCGCAATAATTTCGTTGATCCCGTCGTCTAGGAGTCCCATTCCCAGCCTTCACCCAGTGCGGTATAGATTGAAGCGATGATAATATCTGCGGTTGAGCCCGGGTTGATATCTTCCCTGATGCAGAGTTCATCGAATTCCCGGAGGTCCCGGACCCCGTCGATCACTTCCCTGGCACGCTCCATTGTCTTCCGGGAGATTTCCAGGCCATGCTTTTTTGCAATGAAGGTATCCGGTTCCGATGCGAGGAGTGCGAGGAAAGCCTCACTTATCGATTCCGACCCCGGCCCGAACTCATGCAGCAGGTCTGCACCTTTCCGGGTCAGGGAAAACCCGTTCAGCCATTCCCTGCATACCATGTCGCGGGGTGCCGAATGGGCCATCACATCGTACAGGGTCATGTTGTCGTTCCGGAGCGTTTCCTCAGCAGAAGGATCGTTGATGTCCAGATCATCGCTTTCAAGGACTGCAACCCTGGTACGCCCGAACGCCCGGTAAAACCAGACTGCATCTTCCACTGTCGTGTCTGAGGTAATGTTCAGGGCGCCGGGAATATCCCCGCCCATGACGAGCGGGATGAGAAGGATAAATGCACCGAAATGGGTGTTCCCGCCGGAATGACAGTGAGTCTCTTCAACCGCCGCATGGAAAATTTTCCCGACACTTCCGGATGCGCCCCGCCGTTCTGCTTCTTCAAGTACCGGGCGGGAAAAAATCATTGAACCAAGAAAATGTTCGAGCCGGGTGGTATCGTAATCGTGGCACCGGTCCACGTTCCCGGGTTTCGGGTAGGCGCAGACCTCCAGCATCATCGCGAGTTGGGCACGCTCAGCGCGCGTCGTCTTCCGGCACTTCATGGAAAATACGTTTCATCAGGACTTTTGAGAGATCGCGCTTCAGGTTCATGTACACCGAGGCCTTGAGACCCATTTCCTGGAGGGTCATGTCCCGGAACATGCAGGGAGACGAGTCCTTGCAGCACCAGGCAAGGCTCCCGAAGCAGGTCTGCTTCCCGTTCTCGATCGGGGTTCCTTTCACCGCGTTCATCTTGAGCTGGAGATACTCATCCTTGGGGATCCCCAGGCGTTCAAGCGTCGGCAGAAGCGGGCACTCTTTCACCGGCATGCAGCAGAATGCAAGGGCACGGAGATCGCCGCCCCGGCAGAGCTGCTTCGGGGAATTGTACCAGCCATGCTCCTCGGTATAGCGCGAAAGGGCCGCATCCAGTCCTGCAAGCGTCCGCTCGTTTGACTCCCGTGCAAGGGAGACCATGTCGGCACCGTGCGAGAGCATCTCTTTCATCCGCTCAAACGAAGTGATCGAGTTATTGGCAATGATGGTTAAAGGACAGCTGTTCCGTATCTGCCGCACCTTGGTGTGACCGAGATCCATCAGGTCGATATGGAGGATGTCGGCTCCGGCCCGCCAGAGCTTCCGGGAGAGGAGACGGTCATCGGCACTTACGCCGGCCCGGAATTTCACGGAAACCGCGACACCGGACATCTTGAGGGCCCGGACCATTGCTTTCAGCTCGTCGGTATGTTTTACCAGGTATTCCCCGGCCCCTGCCTCAATCATCGGTTCCTGCCGGCAGTGGGCATCGATCTCGTAGATGACCGAGGGCCCGATTGCAGCTGCAAGTTCTTTACATGCAGATGGGGAACTTGCCCGGAAATTCAGGCCGGTTACAATATCGCTTGTTGCGAGAAGGGCTACCTGGCGTTTCACTTCCCCGATAATGTCATCAGAAATGAATTCCTCCCGGCCTGCTTTCACCATCTCCCGGGAAGCGGCGATGGTCTTCCCATCAACAGAATATCCGCCAATGAACGCCGCACCGATGTGAGGTGCACGGGCGAGAACATAGGACGCGTCAACAACACCGGCCATCGATGCAATGGCAATAGGGGTCTTCACGGCTCTCCCGTTCAGGATAATGCCGTACTTGTTGGACGCGTCTGTCATAAGTTCATATACTATGTGACAGAAGAATAAAAGGCCTTTGGATTGGATAGACTGGATCTGCCGATGGTTATTTGCCCTGGACGGAAAATTCCTCCGGGGATACTGTTCGCATCAGCCGACAATTTCCAGACTTTCCTGAACGACATACGTTCAGATGGTGCTATTTTTAATAGTTACTCGTAATATCTTGTACCGTATGGGTACCAAAGGAATGTTACTCCTTGGCCATGGGAGCACGCTCCCCTACAACAAGGATCTCGTCGAACACACCGCACAACTGATCGCAAGCAGGAACAGCGATTATATCGTGAAGTGCGGATTCCTGAACATGAACACCCCGACTGTCGAGGATGCACTCAATGCATTTAAAAATGAGAAAATTGAGTCGCTCGTTGTTGTTCCCCTCTTCCTCGCGAAAGGAGTACACATTTTAAAAGACATCCCCTCGCTCATCGGATTTGCCGAGGGCCAGACAAAGGGTACGTTTGTCCTGAATGGAAAATCCATCCCGATGGTCTATGCAGATCCTATCGGCATCGATCCGCTCCTTGCCGATCTCATGGTCAAGAACGCTGCAAAAGCGCTCCAGATGATCTGATGGCATGAATATCCTGGTGCTGGACACCATCCATGGCGGAACCGAGATCGCGGCTGCGTATCGTGCCCGGGGCGACCGGGTGGATGCGGTTGACGTGTATCGCGGCGAGTCCGGCGTTTCCGAAGAGGATGCCCTGCACCGGGCCTATGATTGTGTTATTGCACCGGTCCACCTGGATCCGGGAAACCGGCTGCTCCGGGACAATTCTTCCCGGGTAATCAGTCACCACGAGGCAGTGCGACGGCTCCTTGGGGACAGGATCCCCACACCTTTTATCGAGATCACCGGGGCCCGGGGAAAAACAACCACTGCACTCGCGCTTGCTACGTGCATGCCCGGTAAAGGCGTGGTGCATACCTCGAATGGAACCTTTCTCGTCCCGGAACAAACACTTCTCTGGAAGAGAAGCATCACGCCCGCATCAGTACTTCCCGCAGCAGAATATGCGTACGGCCAGAGGCGATGGCTCATTGCTGAGGAATCGCTGGGAGTTACCGGCGCAGGGAATCTTGCGATCATCACATCTCCGGAAGATTATCCGGTCGCTTCCGGAAAGAAGCGGGCACTTGCCCTGAAAACCGGTTCAGCAGAGCGAGCCGCAAGGGTTCTTACCACGGAAGGAATTTCCCTTGATAATCCGGACCGGTTGAACCTTCCGGATGTTGCAAATGTTGAAGGTGACCGGTGCAGGATAACGTACGGAGGAAAGACTGCCATCTTCACAACCCCCCTCCTCCGGCTCGCCGGCTACCGCACACCCCTTATGCTCGCCGGAACCGCTGCCCTGATCCTGGGAGGCGATCCGGACCGTCTCTCCGGGTTCCCTGCAATTGACGGACGCCTGGCCGTGGAACATACGGGGGGCTGGATTATCATCGATAATTCCAACAGCGGTACAAATGCGATGACAACCCGGGAGGCTGCCGAACTCGCGAGGAGTATCTGCGGGGAGACGGGTTTCCCGCTCACGCTTGTCATAGGTCAGGAAGCTCATGCTGTATGCGAAGGGTTTTCCCCGGAATCTGTTGGGGAAACTATACGGGAAATCAGGCCGGACCGGGTCATTCTTGTTGATGGCGAACACTGTCTCTCAGGATCCCGGGTTGTCCGGGATGCAATCGGACATTGTCCCTGCGAAGAAGCGCAATCCATGGCAGAAGCAAAACTGAAAGCAGCAGATACCGGGGAAAGAGGCCTGGTAGTCCTTGCAGTGAAAAGGTGGAGATAAATGAAATACATGCAGCCGCGGCCGAGTTCCATCGTAGCCGCTCTCTATACCGCCCGGGATCTTGAAGTGGATGTCGCCATCCTTCACGGTCCCTCCGGGTGTTCGTTCAAGCATGCGAGGCTCCTCGAGGAAGATGGGATCCGGGTACTGACGACATCCCTCGCGGATAATGAATTTATTTTCGGCGGGCAGGGAGCGCTTGAAAACGTCCTCCGGTACTCCGAAAAGACATTCTCCCCGAAACGGATAGCGGTCATCGGAACCTGCGTTTCCATGATCATAGGTGAAGATCTCCCTTCGGCGGTCGCATCATCCGGTATTACGACCCCGACCATAACGGTAGACATCCATGCGGGATTTGCCGAAAATATCGAAGGAGTTCTCCTGACCCTGGAAGCCGCAGCGGAAGCAGGCTGGATTTGTGAGGATGAGATGGAACGGCAGCGGGAACTCATGAAGAAGGCAAACGAGACCGAACGACTCCGGGGTGCGGCCTGCAAACCGTATATCGAACCCTCCCGGGGCGACCTGAAGCATGTCGCGGGAAAACGCCTCATCGATCTCGCACGCTCCGGGAAACGCGGTGTCGCCATCCTGAATGCAAAGAAAGAGACCGCCTATATGTTTGCCGACGAACTCCTTGCCCTGCACGAGGTCTGCCCGGATGCGGACGTCACCTATATTGCGAATCTTGCGGACCGGGGACTGCCCAAGGTACGGCGGGATGCGGAACGGATTCTCGGGGGACTTCGCGCAAAAGGAGTGGATCCCGAACTCCTGGGAGCTCTTGACGAATACGGTGCGAACGGCGAAGCGCTGGGCCGGAGGATCCGTGAGATACAACCGGATTTCGCGCTCATAGCGGGAGTCCCGCACGCAATTCCCCCGGAATACCTGGGAGGAGTTGAATGCTTCTCGGTAACGAACGGCCCCCGGCAGGTCGAGCCCCTGAAAGAGCAGGGACACCGGCATGTCCTGGTAGAAATCGACCTCCACCCGAAAACGCTGGGTGTCCGGGAGATCGTGGAGAGCGAGTTCGGTGCAGTCCTCCGGAGCTTTGCATGAAAGCCCTGATGGTCTCGGGCGACCGGTCCGGTAGCGGGAAAACCAGTATTACGCTCGCGATTGCAGCGCTCCTGTCCCGGAAGTTGCGGGTCCAGACGTTCAAGGTCGGGATGGATTATATCGACCCCTCGTACCTTACCGGGGTCACCGGAAGGCCGTGCCGAAATCTCGACAGTTACGTCATGAACCCTGCGCAGGTCCGGATGGTATTCGATCACGGCCGGGCCGGTGCGGATATCGCAATCGTGGAGGGTGTCCGGGGGCTCTATGAGGGGGCAGAGGCTCTCGGGGATGCAGGGAGCAGTGCGGCAATCGCAAAAGCCCTTTCGCTGGATGTCTTTTTGGTGGTCGATGCCCGGAGCATTACCCGGAGTGCGGCAGCTCTTGTCAAGGGATTTGTCGCTTTCGATCCCGATATCCGGATCCGGGGGGTTATCCTCAACAATCTCAAAAAAGGAAGCCACACCGAAAAAGCAGTTGCGGCGGTCGAACATTACTGCGGCATTCCGGTGGTTGGCGCAATACCGCGGATTCCTGAGATGCAGCTCACGATGCGCCATCTTGGGCTTGTCCCGTTCCGGGAAGGGGAGGCAGGGGCGGATTTCCTCCAGCGGATTGAACGGATCACGGAGATCATTGGGCAATATGTCGATATCGATCGTCTTCTCGCTCTCGCAGGCGAAGCGCCGGCTCCCGTTACGCGGTTCCCCGAGTTCGATGATTCGATCCCTCGGGACATAAGAATTGGGGTTGCCCTTGATGAAGCGTTCAATTTTTATTACAGTGACCTCTTTGATATCCTGCATGCATCCGGGGCAGAGTTTATTCCCTTCAGCCCGGTAAAAGGCTCACTTCCCCAGGCCGACGGATACATTATTGGCGGGGGATACCCGGAAATTTTTGGTGAACAGCTGGAAGCGAACGACCGTATGAGGGAGGCATTGCGGGAAGTATCCCGGAACGGTGTCCCGATCTTCGCCGAATGTGCCGGCCTGATGTACCTGACGGACCGGATTACCCTGAACGCCGGCTGGCAGGATGCCCCGAAGGAAAAGTCGTATGCGATGTGCGGTGTCTTTCCCGGGCATACCGTGATGCCTGCCCGGAGGATCGTAAGTTACGTTGAGGGCGAGAGCCTCCCGGGAAGTCTTTTGGGGGCGGCCGGATTCCGGGGCCACGAGTTCCATTATTCGGATGTTATCCTGGACCGGGACACGCGGTACCTGTACCGGATAACACGGGGTACCGGGATCCGGAATCAGCTGGACGGTGCATCCGTGAACCGGACCCTCGCGAGTTATACTCACCTGCACCCGGTTTCGTCAGCGGGGATGATCCGGGCGTTCGCAGAAGCCTGCCGGCACCCGGAATAACGGACGTTATCAGGGCTGACTGACAGATGCCGGTTATTTGTAAGCCCAGTCGTTCTCATTTCCGAGATCGATGATCCTGTCTGCAAAGACCGAGAGTCCTGACCGGATCACGGGATCAATTCCTTTCTCAAGGCAGAGAAAAACTGCCGGGATATCTTTCTGTCTGAGCTTATTACTGGTGATGTGGAGGAACTTCGTTACGCTCCCGGCCGGGGCGTGGATTAGGAGCGTACTCACGGAATCAAGGATAACGCACTTTTTCCCCGGGGGAGCTCGTCTGAGGATATCAATGATCCCGATGCCCAGTTCCGTAAGGTTCGCAGGACTCGTGACGCATCGTATGTTCGGGTTCGGTTCACAAACCCCTCCGCCATACAGGGTCACCGCATCGACAATAAAAACCCTTGAACAATCAATCCCGTCTTCCCGGTAGTGTTTCAGAAGGATCTTTGACGGCTGGTTCAGGCTGATGACAATTGCTGTTTGCCCATTTCCGGTAATCTGCCGTATCAGGGAACGAATACGGGGCTGGATCCGGTCGGCCTTCATGAGAAGAAGATACCGGGTAGTCCTGCCGTTACGATCAATCGCATCGCGGTTCTCCATGATCAACTCATGCCACCAGGCTGAATACTCCCCCGGAGGTATCCGGGGATTTCCTCCCGCTCGCTGAAAGCGGCTTTTATGAGGTTGTCCGGGTTTTTCCGGATCCTGGCCAGGTTCTTTGCCGGAATCAGGATTTGTTTCTCAACCTCTTCAGGATCCTGTTCCCCGGACCAATCGTATCGAACCCGTTACAGAAAAGGTCCCCGTACGAGGCACTTTTTTCCAGAACCCTGTATGAAACCCTGCCTTTCCCGTCATCCGATTCGCCCCTGGATTTATGATACTAATTACCTATCCGGAATATGAATGTTGTTTGCAGGCGGGTCGTTCCAAAGAATAAACTACAAACCCTAGAAACGCCCCATGACATTTTATGATAATTTATATTGACGGCCAGTACATTCCCGAAGAGCAGGCCAAGATATCTGTCTTTGATCATGGCTTTTTATACGGGGATGGTGTCTTTGAAGGAATCCGCGCCTATAACGGGCGGATCTTCCGGCTCCAGGAGCATCTCGACCGGATCTACGATTCTGCAAAAACTATCGATCTCGCTGTCCCGATCACGAAGGACGAGTTTGCAGGGGTCATAAAGGAGACGATGCGCAGGAACCAGCTGAAAGACTGTTATATCCGGCCGATTGTCACCCGGGGTATCGGGGATCTCGGTCTCGATCCGCGTAAATGTCCGAAGGCAAGCATAGTCGTTATCACAAAGCCCTGGGGCGCGATGTACGGCGACCTGTATGACAAAGGGCTCAAAGCGGTGACGGTTGCGGTCCGGAGGAATCCAGCTGAAGCCCTTCCCCCGAATGTAAAGAGTCTCAACTATCTGAATAATATCCTCGCAAAGATCGAGGCAAATTACAAGGGTGGCGATGAAGCGATCTTCTTTGACACAAACGGGTATATCTCGGAAGGATCCGGAGACAACCTGTATGTCGTGAAGAACGGTGAAATCCTGACACCGCATACCCTGAATAACCTGCGCGGGGTCACCCGGATGGTTGTCCTTGAGATCGCGGCTTCGCTCGGGATCACGGTGAAAGAGCAGAACCTCGGGTTTTTCGACCTTTATTCCGCAGATGAGGTTATCTGCACCGGAACTGCCGCTGAAGTCGGGCCGATCACCTGGATCGATGGACGGGTCATCGGCACCGGAAAGCCGGGGCCGGTCACAAAGCAGCTGATCAGCGCATTCAGGGCCGTTACTGAGAACGAGGGAACACCGGTGTATTGATCCCTTTTCCCGGACTTTTTTTTATCCTTATTCTGATATCAGGTCCGGTTCCTGTCCCGGATATCTTTGGCAGGACTCACGCGCCCGATTATTGTTGTCGGTCCCTTCCGGCACCGGGAGAATTCCCGGGCTTTCCCGTTACAGGATGAAATATAAGGGAAGGGCAACGAGAACCGGCAGGACAAGATTGTCATCGACCGGCGAGACGAGTTCGACGATTCCCGCGAAAAGGGCGAGGACGATTGCTGAACCCGGAGACACAAATGCAGCAAGGACGATGGCAGTCACGAGAAATCCCGCGAAAAAACCCTCGAACGATTTTCCGTTCCGGATCCGGTGGTTCCCAAACCGCCTGCCGCAGATTGCAGAGACGCTGTCCAGAACGGCAAGGACTGCAACCGCGAGCGATGCAACCGGGGCCGGGAAGAGTATCACGACGAGGAGCGCACTGAAAACAAAGAAGAACGCACCCTTTCCCGGAAATCCCCCTTCACGTTCAAGGAGTGCGAGGAGTTCCGAAATGCCCGGGAGGTAGTACTTCTTCAGGGAGAGATCGATGAGCCCGAGCCCGACGAGAAGCGAGATTGCAATGCCCGGGATCGTGATCGCTTTCGGCAGGAACCAGATGATACCTGCAATCCCGAGTCCAACAATCAGGTGGGCAATCTTGCGCAGGTACTCATTCATAGCCATAGGTGGGTCAGGCCGGATTAAAAAGGAACTCCGGGAAATGAGATATGGGGAATATTTTCTTTGTGCGTGTCGGCAACCCAATCGTGCGCTGAACCGGTTTCTGTCCTGGGAAAATGCCGGTTGCCCTCGTCTTCATCCGCAATCTTTTTACCTCGCGTAATTAAAGAAAATAGGCACACGCTGCTATAGTGTAGACCGGCCAATCATGCGGGCCTTTCACGCCCGCGACAGGGGTTCAAATCCCCTTAGCAGCATCTCCTTTTGAGGTCGGAATCCCCTCAACCATCAGGTATATCCATATGTCCACGCACGCCATTTGCGTGTTGAGAAAAGGGATCGAACTGTCACCGACCACCCGGGACCGTCCGTTCCACCTGCAGAAACCGGAATATGCTGACCATTCTATTGACGCTGCAGTATCGGTCGGCAGGGGCACTAAAGAAAACGCGCAGTTGATCCGGGCATTTATTGTCGAACTTCGGGCAACCCAGGGGATTGTCACAGGCCGGTCCAACAAGATCGTCCTTTCGCTGGGTGATCCCAACAAGGAAGGAGATACAAATCGACTTGCCTGCATAGACAGATCTCAAAAAAAACCGGGGATATCCGAAGCATATTCCGAAGAAGGTTCTCGTCCTTTAGCTCTCCCGGAAGAATTCTCTTCTCAATCATTATCTGAAGGAGCCGGGCACTCTTCCGGGAAT
>JBDKRP010000115.1:0-7013 GCA_039683275.1 Methanoregulaceae archaeon
GGACGCGGTGAAAGCATACCGTAAGGCACTTCCGAATGGGACCCGGTCTGATGGTGCCATCAAGAGAATGTGGCTGTCCCGGAGGAACAAGAATACAGAACAGAAAGCAGCGCCCTCGGTCACACCATCAGAGCTGATCCATGACGATCCGGAAACCGGTTCCCAACCGGTCCAGCAGGAAATCCCAGCCGAAGAACACCACCCGGATACGAAAACCCCGGTTTCTGCAAAATCCCGGGGAACTAATTTCCATTCCGGTCATTCCTGGACAAATCCGGATGAAATCCGTCTTGTCGAGGGTGCGGCGTCTGCAGATGACGCCTGGAAAGAGTACCAAGAGAAGTATCCGACCAGTACCAGGACCAGGAATGCAGTAACGTCCCGGTGGTACCTTGCCAGGTCACGCGAAAGAAACGCGGCCCCGGCCAAAAAAGAGAACCAAGAAAAAAGCAATCTGGCCAAGAATTTCGAAGCATCTCCCTGGACTGATGATGAGAGAGAGCCCATCCGGACCGCAACCAGCAGGGAGGACGCCTTCTTCAAGTACAGGGAAAAATTCCCGACCTCCACGAGATCACCGGATGCGATTGGCCGGCAGTTCTATGAGATGCACCCAGACAAACGGAACCCGGAGAAGCCCTGGACGGACGACGAAAAAGAGCCGATCCTGACCTCGGACACCATGGATGATGCCATCGAGAACTACCGGAAAGCCTGTCCGAACTCCATCAGGACCGACGCGGCCATTCGCCGAGAATTTTACGAACTTCGCCCTGAGAAGCGCGGAACAGTCCCGACCGGCAGAAAGAAAGGAGGCACCAATAAAACCCCGCTGAAAGGCACGGCCAGGGAAAAGTACCAGATCCCTTTTACGACCACCTCGAACCAGCGGGAATACAACAACGCGGTCAACCTCTGCAAGAAGTACGACAAGCCGTATGCGGAGGCCCTGAAAATTCGTGAAGCGGACGAAGCTGCAAGGCTGAAAAAGAAGGAAGAGAAGGCGACAGAGGCCTCGAAAGTATCTCCCGGGAGAATAACGGTCCTCCGGAAACAGGCTCCAAAGACTCCCGAAGCGCCCCCGGTAACATCAAAATTCGGGTACAGAATCGGGGATGATGTGGTTCACAACGGTTCGAAGAGCAGTCCGTTCTTTGGGAGGGTCGGTAGGATCGAGAAGATCACGACTACTGATAAGATCGAGCACATTCTGCTACGGTTCGGTAATAGCTCGATCTCGATCTCATCCGAATTTGTAGTTCCGGTAGTAAGAAAGGAGGCTGCAGCAGCATGCCCGACGTCGTAACGCAGCGGACAGAGTATCCGGACTCGATTGAGATCGGGACCTCGGGAAAGGGCGGCGTCATCAAGGTTTATTTTAACGCCGATGACCTCGTGGGAGCCAAGCGCCGCATAGAAAACGCCGTCAATGCACGGCAGCACCTCCTCACAAAACTATCCGGAGGCTGACCCCATGGGCGAGTTCCGGACAGCAGGATCCGCGACCCGCAAGGGCGATCTGGTCGAGATCACCGCAGGCCAGGATATCTACGAGGTTCCGGTCAGCGTCATGACTGGGATTGTCTCGCGGGGGGACAAAGATCTCATCCTGGTCCGCAATCTTCAGACGTCGCTTGACGGGACGATCTGGACCCCGGCAGGCAGCATCTGCATGTCCCGGACCGGGCGGTCGGTCAGTATCCGTCCGTGGAAGGGCGGCCATTACGTCATCAACGCCGAAGAGATGCGGGACGTCCTCAGGGGAAATATCTCATCAGCTACGGTGTTCGAGGTTGTGTATACCGCAGAAACCTCGTCGAAAGGACAGCCAGTACGAGCGTAGCGGAGCGGTTCCCCGTGCCGACTCCGGTTCAAGTAGCGCACAGCGAACTTTGCGATCCTGATTGGAGGGACAATCCTGAATAGTGACATACAAGCAGCGGCACCAACGACGTCTTATACCGAAGAAGATCGCGCCCGGATCATTCAGTGTCAGATGGATGACGCAGCTGAGAAGGCCCGGGCCGACTTGCGGAACCTGACCTGGGGACCTGATGGAATCCCTACAACAGAACCCCCCGGGAAATCCGATGAAGAGAATGCAGAGAGGCATTTGCAGGTCCGGCACAATCTCACTTGCCGTGACTTTCCCTGTTCTGATCTGGGGAATTCATTCCGGTTCACGGTCCGGAAAAATCACCAGGCGCTCTATTGCCCCTCATTCAAATCCTGGTTCATCTGGGACGGCAAGCGCTGGGCCCGGGACATTATGGAAAAATCCCTGGAGTTTGCGAAAGATGTGGCTCTCAGGATACCCGACGAAGCCGGTGTCCTTAGTGGTGACAGCGCTGCACGAGTGTTCCGGTGGGCTGCAACCAGCCAGGCCCGTCCGCGAATCGATGCCATGCTCTATTTGGCTAAGTCTGCGATGGCAGTCCGCCCTGATGATCTCGATGCTCACCCGCATCTTCTGAACCTGCAGAACGGAACCCTCAACCTCAAAACGTTCGAACTTGTATCTCCGAAAAAGAAGGACCATCTGACCAAACTTGCCGATGTGTCCTATGATCCTCAGGGAGAATGCCCGCTATGGATATCTCACCTGAACCTGATTTTCAACCAGGATACTGAGCTAATCGATGCCTTCCAGTTTGTTGTCGGGTATTCTCTCCTGCAGGATAACCCGGAACAGGTCATGTTCATCCTTTTCGGGAACGGGAAAAACGGGAAATCGAAGACTATTGAGGTTCTTGTCAGAACTCTCGGGGATTACGCAGTGAACATCGCGTCCGAATCCCTGATGACACGTAAGTACAACGAAGGTCCTCGTGGGGATATCGCCAGAATATCCAATGCCCGTCTGGTAAGTGTTTCTGAAGGGGAATCCGGGGGACACCTGGCGGAAAGTCTTATCAAAAGCCTGACCGGCGGGGATGCCGTGACCGTCAGAAGGCTCTACGAAAACGAGTTTGAATTCAGGCCCACTCCGAAAATCTGGATGGCGACCAACCACCTGCCTGTTATTCAGGGGACAGACGACGCAATCTGGCGGCGCATCTGGTTGATACCGTTCACAGTTCAGATCCCGGAGGAAAAGCGGGATCCGGATATCGTGACGAAGCTGCTGCGGGAACGTTCCGGGATCCTGAACTGGGCACTCAATGGTTTGAAAAAATACCGGGAGGCGGGGCGACTGGTTCAGCCGGAGAAAGTGAAGGCTGCCACTCAGGACTATCGCCAGGATTCGGATATCCTTGGGGAATTTATCCAGACCTACTGCGTCATGTCCGGTTCTATCAGACGGGGTGAGTTATACCGGGCGTACGAGTCCTGGTGCGACACGAATCACGACAAACCGGTAAGCTCGAAACGGTTCATTACAATGATTCGGGAACGCGGGATTCGGGAAACAAGAGACGTTGGCGGAAACTGGATCTGGGTCAACCTTTCGCTGCGGAGGTTCGGGTCATGAAGGACGATTTCCTGCCAGAAATATCCGAGGTTGTCGCGTTCTGGGAAGATGAACGTGGATACCGGTTCCTTGAGTCGCACCCGTACGTGATGGATGGACGGGATCCTGAACTTTATGCTGAGTGGAAAGACCCCAAGATAAAATTCGCTGATAAAAGTTGGAAAAAAGGGGACTTCGCCAACGCGGAAAGAAGTGGGATCTCGTCAGCCCATTCCGACGTCAAAGCACTACGGGACCTGCTCGCGATGGTAGAGTCCCGGTACGGCGTGGTCCTGGACCACATCGTCGTGAAACGATCTGAAAATCACATTCTCGTTCTCTGGCACGATGTCGGGGGACAATTCAGGTATTCCGGGCGGGCTCCGATAGCGGAGGCCCTGGTCCCGGTTCAAACTTCTGAATCTGAAAAAGGAGTTGCGTAACGATGGTTTACATTCCATTTAACGAAACCCAGTGGTTACTCATCGAGGTAAACTACCGGGATAATCATCCGGATGACAAGCGAAAAAAATTACCGGTCCGCGAGGTAGCTGAGTGGTTTGCGGACTGGATCATCGGGAGGCTGGACTGATGCCGGTCTATCAGTGCGATGAATGCGACTCGATGATCTGCACACTCGTGGTCATCTGCAACGATGACGATCAACCGCGACCCGACTGCATTCCCTGTATAAGTGGAGACAGCTGCATTATTCCGGATTGGCGACCGCTGGGGGGATCTCCATGACTGAGGAGAATCCCGTAAAACTGCATGGCGCCCTGAATGAGATTGCCCTTGAAGGCGCAGCGGAGGCGTTCCGGGCAGCAACCATTCACCCACCGATGAATTCCCTCCACGAAGGATATGCAGTCATTCTGGAGGAGGTAGACGAACTTTGGGAATGCGTCCGGATGAAAGAGGACGATGTCAAGCGTCCGAGAATGGCACGGGGTGAGGCCATCCAGGTTATCGCCATGGGGATCCGGATGATTCACGATTGTATCGGTCCGGTGGGGGCAAAACCGATTCCCTATAGAAGAGAGATTGTGGTCGGACAGGTTTTCTCTGATGATCCCGACTGCGAAAGTGAGATCCTTGTCGGGCAGCACGTCCCTGGGGGCTACAAAAATTTCCTTCACCCATCGTTGGAAAAGTTCGTCGGGAAACATGTCCGGATCACAATTGAAGAACTGGGGGGATCCTGATGCCTCGCGTCAACTCCCGGCTGAGGACACTTCCGGATCGCAAACCGATCTCTGACGACCAAGCCCGGGATCTTCTCAGAGCTGGCTGGTTCCTGGGCCAGATTATCCTGCATTATCGGATAGGAAAACCCCGCTTGCGGAAAATCGACCGGGAATTACAGCGGGGGGCATGATGGCATTCGTTAAATTGAGGGAGAGAACCGAACGCGTGAAAGAACTCTCGGATGATGAGATCCGTGCACTCCTCAAAAACGGCTGGTTCATCATGGAGATTGTGAAGAAGCACAAGGTTGGCGAGGGACGGGTCCGGAAGCTCGCTCACAGCATGGGGGTCTGACGATGGTACCGGATATCCTACAGCAACCGGCTCCCGGTACCTGCTGCCCGGAACCCTCCTGTGATAAGGAACTTGCCCCGACGAAATGTAAGTCCTGCGGGGCGACCTGTCCCTGCAGAACGTGGGAAGTTGTCGGAGGAAAGGACGATCCAAGGAGGCGGACCGCGTGACACGAGAACCGAAAGTCCTTGAGGGCGCCATTGTGGAATGGGGTGGTCCAACCTGGGTAGACCGGGTGGGTCTGGCAATCGTGTATGGGCTATTTACAATACTCATCCTGGTCAGCGTGTATTGCGAGTACCTGCTCGTTTTTGGAGGATGCCCATGAGCACTATAAACATCATCTACCAGCCCCAGGGCCGTGCAGCTGAGTACGGGAAACTGGCCGGGAACATCTTCCACGGATGCGGCCATGGGTGCCGGTACTGCTACGCTCCGGGATTCCTGCACTGTCCTCATGAGGAGTTCTGGAAAAACCCGTACCCGCGAGCCAACATCCTGGAACACATCGCGAAGAACCTGGAGAACGAAGATCCCGCACTTGCCGGTGAACGTGTCCTGCTCTGTTTCACCTGTGACCCCTATCAACCGATTGAGGAAGAAAGTCACCTGACCCGGGCGGTGATCCAGCTGCTGCACAATTTCGGTCACCCGGTCACCATCCTGACAAAGGGAGGCCTCCGGAGCCGGCGGGACCTGGACCTGCTCGGTCCTGAGGACCAATATGCCTGCACCCTGTTTTTCTCTGATGAAAAATACCGGGAAAAATATGAACCTAGAGCGGCACCGACCGCAGAACGGATCGAGGTCCTCCAGGAAGCGCACGGTCGCGGGATCCCGACCTGGGTATCCTGCGAGCCGGTGATCTTCCCCCGGCAGACCTTGCAGCTGATCCGGGAAGCGGCACCGTATGCCGGAGAGATTAAGATCGGGAAACTGAACCACAACACGCCCGGGACACCCGGATACATTCCGGAAGCTGAGGGAATTGATCTCGCGATGTTCGGGGAAGAGGCCGTTTCATTGTGCAAGAGGTTGGGCGTCCGGTATTATATCAAAAACGATCTCTGGAGGTGCATGTGTGCTTCCTCAAATTGAGATCCGGGGGCCGCCATGCCTGATCCGGCAGCCCGGGTATATTGTGATATACTTCGCGGTGTTCCGAGCCACTGAAGAGGCATTCCCGGGGCCTGGTCGTGATGTGTCACTGTTTCAGGCAATCGATATCCTGCACAGCAGGTACGGGGGCCTGCTTGGGGATATCGCGCTCGGACCTGCGGAGCGGAACCTGCGGCTGGGAAGCCGGGGGCGCGTGAAAGATATCCGCCGGCGCCGGTTGTTCCTGTTCTACCTGAACAGCGCGATGAAGTACTGCGGCTGGGAACGGTCCGGGCGGAAGACCTGGAGAAGGGGATCTTACGGGAACGTTTCCGGGCAGCCAGCGGGGGCGACGGCGTGATAGATGACTGCCTTCTTATGCGAGTCATTGAGGGAGAGGTGTCAGTGGATAATTGTGGGCTCTGTCCTTTTGTTCGTCTTACTCCTCAAGGGGGAGAAACCTTGGTAGACTCCAGCCCGATTGATCCCTATTTGCTCGATTTCGAGGGAAAAACGGTCAGGATCACCATTGAGGTGATTTCATGAAAACCTACTATCACGAGTACGCCCACAAAAATCATGCCAAGTGGCTGAGGGTGACCCACGGCATAACGCCCTCCCCTCTGGGAGTAAATGTCGCAAATATCCTTGGATATGTGGGGGGTGGGTTGTATAACTGCCCGATCGATATCCGGAAAATTGATTGGACAAACACGTTTTGCATCAGAGTGTACTGGAGAAGATATCTCTGCAATTTCGATGACTTTTCATTATCCCGGCTTTGGGTTCTCTGCCATAGGAATATGGTCCGGGTTGAAATCGATGCGGCGGAAATGGCCACCGTTCCAGGAGAATTTTCGGATCCGGAGGACGCCCCGGAAAAAGTGCCGGTTCTAACATTCTTATTCCATCAAAGAGGAAC
>JBDKRP010000116.1:0-3408 GCA_039683275.1 Methanoregulaceae archaeon
AAGAGATTTGAACTCTTGAGGTGCAAGGCACCAGTGGCTTTCAAGGCCACCGCCTTCCCGGGCTAGACTACCCCGGCACGTATCCTATGTGTTTTTTCTTCAGCCTTGAAATAGATTCTCCCCGCCAGGGTTCCCTGAGCGCGATCCTTTTCACCGAGCAGGGCAACCTAGTAAGCGTTTCATGATTCCGGAACCCGTAAAAAAGCCGCTCGCCTCCTGGAAAGGCACCGACCTGTACCAGGGCGAAATCCTCCCCACGCTCACGATTATTCTCCATACCTCCGGCTGTTCCTGGAACCGGTGCCTGATGTGCGGGTACCGGAACGAACGGATTACCGGGCTTTCGGAACAGGCTCTGGCCGGATATATTGAAGCCCAGATCCGGTGGGTGAACGAAACCTACAAGCCGGATGAGTACCGGATGGTCAAACTCTTCACCTCCGGAAGTTTCTTCGATAACCGGGAGGTGTCTCCGGAAGTGCGCGGGAAAATTGCCCGCATGTTCCGGGGCAAACTCGTGATCGCGGAAACGAGGCCGGAATTTGTGACCACGGAATCCTGCGCCGATTTTTCTTCCGGGCTGGATGACGGGACGTGGAAGACTCCGCTCTACACTGCCATCGGTCTTGAGACAACGAACGACGCGATCCGGGAAAAATCGATCTGCAAGGGATTTACGTTCGCTGATTTCTGCCAGGCCGCAAAGACCTCCCATGAGTGCGGGGCGGGCGTCAAGGCCTACCTTCTCCATAAACCGCTCTTTCTCACGGAAAAGGAAGCGCTCGACGATATGCACCGGTCCATTGCAGACCTTGCAGGGATCGCGGACCTCGTCTCCATGAATCCCTGTAATGTCCAGAACAGAACAGAACTTGAATGGTACTGGAAGCGGGGAGCTTACCGGCCTCCCTATCTCTGGAGCGTCCTCGACATTCTCGATAAGGCACCGGTCCATGTGACCTGCGATCCGGTCGGCGGCGGAAAGATGCGGGGCCCCCACAACTGCGGAACCTGCGATTACGAGCTGGTCCTGGCAATCCGGGACTATTCCCTGAATGCGGATCGCGGAAGGATCCGGGCAGCACTGGCAACGGAATGTTCGTGTAAAAACGAGTGGGAATTTATCCTTCGGGAAGAGCGGCCGTTCTGTATGCCGCTTACCCGCTGATCTTTTTTGCCTTCTGGGTTTCCAGCTGTTTTGCAAGGAGCGGAAGGAACGTACCTGCATCACTGACGATCCCGATGGCCTGCATCGTGCCCCGGTCCATAAGTTTTGTAACCGAAGAGGGATTGATATCGACACAGATGGTCTTAACCGTGGAGGGCAGGCAGTTCCCGACTGCGATTGAGTGCAGGAGCGTCCCGACCATCAGTACCATCGTGCAGCCCCGCAGGTGTTCCCGCATGACATCCTGCGCTTTCACGACATCGGTGATAACATCCGGTATCGGGCCGTCGTCCCGGATAGAACCTGCAAGAATGTAGGGGATCCCCCGTTTCACGCACTCGTACAGGATCCCGCCCGTTATCACTTTTTTCTCGACAGCCTGCCGGATAGACCCGGCCCGCATCACTTCGCTGATTGCATAGAGGTGGTGCTTGTGTCCCCCGGTCACCGGCTTCCCGGTCGCAATTTCCATCCCCAGCGAGGTCCCGAAAAGATTGTACTCGACATCATGGGTGGCAAGGGCGTTCCCGGCAAAGAGCGCATCGATATACCCGTTCCTGATGATCTCGGCAAGAGCCCTGTCCGCACCGGTATGGATGATTGCCGGCCCCCCGACAAAGATGATCTTTCCGCCCCGGGCCTTTGCATCGAGAATCTCCCGGGCTATCTGTGCGATCAGGGTCTCGCTCGGCCGCTCGGGGGAAACCGTGCCGTGCATGAACTCAAAGTTACTCTCTTCCCTGGGCCGTTCCGGGGGATCGACAAATACCCCCTTCTCCCCGACCACGACAAGATCCCCCTTCTTCAGCTTGGAGAGCGTTACGCACTTCGCCTGTTTCCGGAGCCCGTCGACAACGATGAGAGCGTCCATTTTAATTTCGTCGACTTCGATCATCTCCCCCGAGAGACGCACCTGGGTCGGATGGTTGGTGGTCGAGTAGAATCCCTTTGGTACGATCATGTCGCCTTCAGCAGGAATCAGCTGGATATCATGGATCTCGATATCCCGGGCGCCATACCGGTGTACTTCTGACAGGATGGATGCCAGGTGATCCGGGGACGAGGCATTGATCCTGAGCCGCGCGTAACTCGGATCGGTCTTCTGTTTCCCCACATTAAAAATAAGGATCTCAAAATTCCCGCCCATGTCCATGACCCGGTCAAAGACCTGCGTCATAATGCCGGAGTCTATGATATGACCTTCCAGCTCGATCTCGCGCGACGACTCCATGGTACTCTATACTTGGAGTCCGCGTCATATATGCATTCTCCTGATACGCCCGATTCGGGACGCAATTTCCTGAAAAAGGATGCAGCGGGGATATTGTCAGGGAGTTCCGGTCCTTGCCCGCAGAAATTCCGTTGCACGGGCCAGATCCTCCCGGGTGTTCACGTTGAATGCCAGGCAGGGATCCTCTGAAAGTATCTGGTGTTCCTCCTGAACTTCCCGGATCCGTTTTCCGAGAAGAATGTTCAGTCCGCTCGGATACGCCAGAATGCCCCGTACCGGGAACCGGTAACCGGGGTGTAACCCAAGTCTCTCCCCTGCGGATACCGGAACCCAGACCGAACACGCATCGTTTCCGGAGGATTCATATTCATTCCTGACAGCACGCAGCGTATCGGGTGTAAGGCAGGGCATATCGCTGCCGCAGGTAAAGAGGGGCCCGGATTCTCCGATCGCAGCGACGGCTTCAACGAGATCGTCAATATACCCGGAACAGGAAGAGCGGCAGAGATCAATCCCCTGCGCCCGGCACCAGTTCCGGGTATAGGGGGTCTTCGGGGTTCCCGCCACAACAACATCGATCCCTGCAGCGTGGAATGCGTCGATGACGTATGCTATCATCGGTTTGCCGAGAATGGTCACGAGCGGTTTCTCTCCAAGACCCAGCCTGCGGCCTTCTCCCCCGGCCATGATCAGGGCAAGCATTCGGACAGGGCCTCGAGTAACCGGGTGTTTTCCTCACGCGTGAGGACCGCAACACGGATGGATTCCGGAAGGCCGAACGATGCACAGTCCCGGACCATGATGCCCTGGGACAGCAGCCGTTCCCGCAGGACAGACGCATTCCGGTGGGTATCTGCAAGAAGGAAGTTGGTGGACGAAGGTGTAACCGAAAAGCCGAGATCGGTCAGCGCAGCGGCGAGCCGTTCGCGTTCCCTGCGGATATATTCCCGCGAAGATTCGAGGTCGCCGAGTTTTTGCAGGGCCGCTATCGCGAACGATTCGGCAAAGG
>JBDKRP010000117.1:0-1683 GCA_039683275.1 Methanoregulaceae archaeon
AGATCCGGGCCAGCTGCACGGTCGCGTGGAGGAGCCAGTTTACGCCCTCGATCATCGCGTACACGTCCCCTGCGCCGACCCCGTACCGCTCGGCGATCCTCGTATCCGACATCTCGTTCTGCCAGTCCGAGAGGATCATCGCAGCCTTCACACCCCGGTAATACTCTTCTTCCTCGTCAGGGTCCGGATCGTCTCTCGGCCAGAGATCCTTCTTGTGCTTTTTCAGGAACTTGTCCAGGATTTCAACATCTGCGTTCTTGACGTAGGGCTTGATCATATCGGGAGTGCCGCAGACCGCAACGAGAAGCCCCGTGTCCGAGTACTCGTCCCGGGCCTGCATCCCGGCAACGATTGCCTCGGCTCCCCGGGGGTTGATGTAGAGTTTCGAGACGATATGGCCGTATTCGGCGGCGGTGAGCCGGTCCCCAATCTCGACCGTCATCTTCGCGGATGCGAGGAACTTCAGGGCCCGGTCGATGGCACGGGGCAGGGTCCGGGATTTCGGGTGCTGGTGGACGTAGAACGTCCGGTCCATGAACCCGTTCAGTTCCTCCCGGGAGTTCGCAAACCCGGACGCGATGAGGGAGAGGATATGGGTCCCGAGGACTCCTTCATCTGCGGATTTTGAGGAGACGTCCTCTGCATCTGATTCGATGTAGGCCTCAAAGAGCTCTTCCACCTGGGTTTTGTCCTTCGCGATCAGGACCGCTTCGCCATAGGGATCGAGCCGGGGCCGTCCCGCCCGTCCGGCCATCTGGTGATATTCCCGGGCAGGGATGGGAACCATGCCCTCTCCTGCCGAAAACCGGAGGTAATCACGGATGATCACCCGGCGGGCCGGGAGGTTCAGGCCTGCCGCAAGGGTCGGTGTCGAGGAGATGGACTTGATCTCCCCTTTCCGGAACCCTTCCTCGACAACCTGCCGCTCTTCCCGCCGGAGCACGGCATGATGGAAAGCCGATCCCCAGACAACGCACTCAGCGAGCGTGCTCTCGGTCTCGGGGCCTGCAATCTTCTTCAGCTGTTCCGCGTATGCCTTCAGGGCCGGGCTGTCCAGTTTCAGCTTCTGGGCCGCCCGCTTTGCAAAGGCCTCTGCATTCCGCCGGGACGAGACAAAGACCAGGCACTGCCCGCCTTCCTCGATAGTATCGACGCAGAGATTCAGGTCCTCGTACCTGGAGATATCTTTGATCGGCCGGTCCCCGTCCCGGAAATGGATGGCCCCGTCGCAGTACACGCCCTGCCGGAGATCGACCGGCCGCCATTCGCTGGTCACGAGCTCGGCATCGAGCCAGCCGGCAAGGGATTTGGGGTTCCCGATGGTCGCGGAGAGGGCAATCAGCTGCAGGTCCGGGATCTTCCTGCGCATCTTCGTTATGACCATCTCAAGGGTCGCACCCCGGCCCGGGTCGTCGATCAGGTGGACTTCGTCGATGACAAGGATAGTGATATCCGGAAGCCAGGGGGCATTGTTCCGGGTCAGGGAATCGAGTTTCTCGCTCGTTACAACTATGATATCGTTCTTTCCCAGGAATTCATCCCGCCGGTCAAAGTCCCCGGTCGAGATACCGACCCGGACATCCTTCTTCCGGAACTCCTCGAACTTCTCGCTTGCAAGCGCCTTCAGGGGCACGATATAGAGGCACTTCCCTCCCCGGGCGATGTGGCTGTGCATGGCCATCT
>JBDKRP010000118.1:0-7411 GCA_039683275.1 Methanoregulaceae archaeon
ACCAGCATGCCGGAGAGATCGCCCAGATGGGAGCAGATCCGTTCCATCTCCAGGAAAATCGTCCGGAGGAACCAGGCCCGCTCCGGAACGGTGACTCCGGAGATCCGTTCGACTGCAAGCGCGAAACAGACCGCATTTGCAACTGATTCATCGCCGCTCACTGCTTCTGCGATCCCCAGGCAGTTGTCAGGACGCTTCCCTTCCGCAAGTTTCTCGATTCCCCGGTGCTTGTAGAACATCCGGATCTCCAGGTTGAAGATCGTCTCCCCGATGACACTGAACCGGAAATGCCCGGGCTCGATTATCCCTGCATGCACCGGGCCGACCGGCACCTGGTATATCCCGTCTCCTTCTACCGTACGGAAGGGATATTCATCCTTCGGATCGATGGCCTGCTTCATAGGGGCCGGCTGGTTCGGGACTGATTTTCTGAGCGGATGGAAATCCGCGGGGTACGGCTCGTGCAGGAAGAGCCGTCGCGTATCGAACGCCCCTTCAAAAGAGATCCCGAACCCGTCCATGCATTCCCGCTCGAACCAGCAGGCGGATGGAAAGATCCGGGCAATGGATGCGGTCCCGGGCCCGGCCGCCCGCACGAGAACGAGACAGGTCCCTTCTTTCTCAAATACCGTGAGAAGGGAAATCCCCCGGGTATCTGCAAAATCCTGGACTGCAAAGAGACCCGTCAGGACGAAATTGTTTGCAGCCAGGTGGGGAACGAGGTGCAGGAATTCCTGCTCCTGCAGGGAATAATACAGTTCTCCCCCGGAGCCGGTCGACGCCCGTTCCAGGATCTCCTGCATCCCGGTCCTCTCCAGGGGTAGGGAATCCGGTCCATTCCCCTGCCCCTTTTCCTGCGTAAGCTCCATCAGAACTTCAACTCCGTTACAATTTCATTCAGGAATCCTGCAATTGCATCCGGGAATGCAACTCCCAGGATAAGGATGACCACGAGCAGGACGACTATCGGGATCTTCATGACAAGCGGTGTCCGGTATTCGCGAAGGGTGCCCTCAGTCTCCGTGCTCTCCCTGCTGAACGTCCGTATGATGAAATACCCGAGGGCGACCGCTGCCACAAAGAGCAGGACGAGGACGAGCGCGAGTTCAATTACCGAAACGTTTCCCAGGCCGAGAAGGATCCCGATCTTCGAGACAAAGACCGGAGACAGGGGAACCCCGATGATCGCAAGGCCGCCCAGGATAAGTCCCCATGCCGCGAGCGGCTGGTACCGGAAGACATCCCGGATATCGTCATTCCCGGAATGGGAAAGCGGATCCTTGTACTGCCGGTGCAGGATGCCTGCCGAGAAGAAGAGCGAGGCTTTCGTGAGCGAGTGGGCGAGCGTGTGGAGAAGTACAAAGAAGATGGCAACAGGGGTCGCTACCGAGATCCCGATGAGGAGAATTCCCATGTTCTCGATACTGGAGAAGGCTATCAGCTTCTTGAGGTTCTCCTGCCGGAGCATGGAAAACGCGGAAATTCCGATGGTCGCTATCCCGAACGCGGCGATGAAGAGGACCGCCATCCCGACAGCTGCCGTCTGGTGCACAACCGCAAAGACCCGGAGTATTCCGTAAATCCCGACATTTAAGAGAACCCCGGAGAGAATTGCGCTCACCGCCGAGGGGGCCTTTGCATGAGCTTCGGGAAGCCAGGTATGGAACGGAAAGATCCCGGACTTTGCAGAGAAGCCGAGGAACACGAGCGCGAAGACGGCAACCATTGCTCCTGCGGGGAGGCCCGGTGCCTGCTGCATCAGTACTGTCCAGTTCAGGGACCCTTCCCCGGCTGTCGACCGGGACATCTCAAAGAGGAAGATGAGCCCGAGGAACGTGAAGAGCATTGCAACCGAGGTTACGAAGATGTACTTGATCGCGGCATCGATATTCTCACGGGCCGAGAGGATAGCGATCAGCATCGCGGATATCACGGTCGTTATCTCCGCAAGGATCCAGAACAGTGCGAGGTTGTCAGAGAAGAACGCAAAGACGATGACCGTGAGTAACAGGGAGAACGCGGTATAGAAGAGACGCAGGCTGCCCCGCTCCAGTTCTCCCGCTTCTATCAGGCTCTCTACGTATCCCCCGGCGTACACTGCCGCAAGTGCAAAGAGCGAGGTCGTGATAAAGACCTCGAAGAGCCCGAGATGATCGATGAAGAACTGCTGGTTCCCGATAAGGAACCGGTTGACCGGAAGGGGAACGGCTATCGCAATATACAGGGCAAACGCGGCAAATACAAGCGCCTGGGCAATGCATACCGCATTCATCTGCCGGTGGGTCTTTCCGAGCGCAATAAGCGCGAGGCAGATCGCGGCCGCTATTGCGAATGCAATCAGGATCACAGCTCTTCCTCCCGTATGGACAGGAACCGGTGCAGCCGTTCCTGGTAGATCTCCAGCGTCGAATCTATCCCTACCGTCAGGATGGTCGTGAGGATAACGAGGATGATGAGGTCGATCACGATCAGGAATTCAATGATGAACGGGAGCTCGGTCACAAAGAGACCGAAGAGCAGGACCCCGTTTTCCATTGAGAGGTACCCGAGGACTTTCGTTATCGCTTTTTTCCTGCTGAACGTGACCATCATTCCCATCAGCATCAGGGAGATCCCGAGGACTGCCCCGAGGAAGAAGAGATTGCTCGGGACGGGAATTCCCTGCAGGATCCGGGAGAACGCGAAGTAGATTACGAGGAAGAGCAGGATCGAGATGAGAAGGGAACTTGCAGGACTCAGGAAATGGAACTCGATGTCGCGCTTGATCTGGATCTTTTCCTGGATGGTCGAGATGAAGTACGGGATGACGATCACTTTGCTTACGAGCGTGATTGCGGCGATGACGAGAAGGACGGCGGCACCCTCTTCCAGGTACAGTACCGACGCGAGCGCTACAAGGATGAGCGACTGGATCATGTACACCGAGACCAGGGACCGGAGGTTCCTCGTGGTGATGACGTACGCTGCGGTGACAAGGACTCCCACGAACAGGATCCTGATGATCTCATCGTAGAATTCCGGGCTCGTCATGAGAACACCTCGATGATGATGATGAGGGTTGCAAAGAAGAACGCCATAAGGAAGAGTGCCGGGAGCCGGAAGAACCGCATCTTGGCCATCGAGGACTCAAAGAGTCCGACGATGACCGAGAGGACGGTACCTTTCACGATGAAGAGGACCGCTGCGGCCAGGAGGACGGCGGCACCCGGCGTGGTCGCAAGGCCGTACGGGATGATCAGGTTCAGCAGAAGCGCCATGAGAAGCGTCTGCTTCACGGCGGCAGAGAGTTCCATCAGGGCAAGGTTCGGACCCGACTGTTCCAGGATCATCCCTTCATGGATCATGGTAAGCTCAAGGTGGGTCTCCGGGTTATCGACCGGGATCCTCGCGGTCTCGACGATCAGGATGATGAAGAGCGAAATAGCGAGAAGAATCAGGGTGGGGGTCGCAAAGAGCCCCGTTGCCAGGGATTCCGTTACCATGGAGAAAACATTGAACGACTTGAAGACGAAGGCGAGCGCCGCAAAGACGATAATGGTCGTGGGTTCGATGACCGCGGCGATGCTCATCTCCCGGGAACTGCCCATGCCGCCAAACGAGCTTCCTGCATCGAGACCCGCGAGCGCCATGAAAAACCGGCCGAGTGCCAGCAGGTACAGGAGAAGGATGATGTTCCCGATCCCGAAGAGCGGCTCCGGGACAAAAAGGATAGGGACGAAGAGGGAGGCGACCAGCATCGCTGCGAGGGTGACGTAGGGAGTCACCCGCATGATAAACGATGCGTTCGGGGAATAGATCACCTCTTTTTTCAGGAGTTTTGCGAGCGTCCTGTATGTCTGCCAGACAGAGGGTCCTTCGCGTCCCTGGGTCCAGGCCTTCACTTTTTTGATGCAGCTCACGAATAAGGGCGAGATCGCGAGGACAAAGAGCGTGTTGAGGAGGATATAGAGGAGGAACTCACCGGTCATGCGAACCACCCCAAAAAGATAATGACCGCGACCACGGTTATGAAGACGTAAAGGAGATACGAGTCAAGGCAGTTGTTCTGCATACGGCCGATGAACCCGGAGAACCGCATTCCCTGCTTTGCGATGGGGAGGTACAGGTATTCCTCAAAGAATCTGATGAGCCGGATCTCCCCTTTCCCTCCCTGGAAGAGACACATTTTCTGGTCGAAAAATGTCCGGTCGTTGGTCTTCCTGGTCCGGTAAATGACCGAGAAAATCGTGACAATCGGTTCCGAGAAACCGTAACCTGTGTATTCCCCGGCAGGTTCCTGGAAGTGCGTACCGCAACCCCAGGTCTCGCTGATCCTGGGTTTCGGCCGGCTCCCCGTGTGGAGGGCGAGGTAGGCAAGGACACCCATCATGAGGAGGACGAGGCTCAGGAAGAAGAGGTCAGGTATGGGGAGCGTGTACCCTGCGAGTGCCAGGAGCTGGAACGAGAATACGCCGAATATCACGCAGGCAGCGGCAAGGATGGCAGGGCCGAAACGCATCGCAAGTCCGACTTCTTTTGCGGATTCGGCTTCGCCGGACCGGGGGAGCGCAAGGAAGATCGAGCCGTACGCTTTTACGAAGCAGGTAGCGGAGAGGGCGCTCGTGAGCGCGAAGAGGGCAAGGCAGAGGAATAGGAGGACTTTGAGCGACGGTTCGACAACAGTCGCTGATGAGAAGAACGAGAGATAGAGAAGGATCTCCGAGGCAAAACCGTTTGTCGGTGGCAGAGCGGCTATGGAGACTGCGCCCACGAAAAAGAGCGCCGAGGTCTGGGGCATGCGCTGCGCAAGGCCGCCCATCTTCTCGATGTTCCTGGTCCCGGTGGCGTGGACGACCGATCCGGAAGTCAGGAAGAGCAGGCTCTTGAAGAGAGCATGGTTGAGCGAGTGGAAGAGCGCACCGATGAGGCTGAGCGTGGCTAGGGCCGGAAGGTCGAGCGTCGTGAAGATGACCGAGAGCCCGATTCCCATGAAGATGATCCCGATATTTTCGATGCTGCTGTACGCGAGCATCCCTTTGAGGTCGTGTTCCTTGAGCGCGTAGATGATCCCGAGCACCGCCGACGCGGTACCGGTGATGAGGATCAGGATGCCCCACCAGAGATCCGGAGTAAAGACCGAGAGCAGGAACCGGACAAGGCCGTATACGGCTATCTTGAGCATGACCCCGGACATCAGCGCGGATACCGGCGAGGGGCTGGCAGGATGGGCATAGGGCAGCCACTTGTGGAACGGGATGATCCCCGCTTTTACGGAAAATCCCAGGAACAGGCAGAGGAATGCAAGGATGACGGGAAGCGTCGCAGGGCCCGCGATAGGAGAGAACGCAAAAGACCCGGTCTCATCAGCGAGAAGTAGGATCCCGAGGAGGAGGAAGAGGGTCGAGAGCTGGGTCATCACGAAATAGAAAATCCCGGCTTTCTTTGTTTCCTCCCGGGTGTATTCGTGCATCACGAGGAAGAACGAACAGGTGGCCATCAGTTCCCAGAAAAAGAGGAACGTAAGAGTCCCCGTTGAGATGACGACGAGTGCCATCGAGAGGATGAACAGGTTCAGGCATCCGGTGAAAAGCGCCTTCCGGGTCGTTCCCCCGATATGGTCGAGATATTCGGTGAGATAGATGGCGACCGCAACCGAGACCACGGCGATGATGAACAGGAAAAAAGCCGAGAGCCGGTCAACCCCGAACGAAAGAAGAAAACCCGGCGCAAGCTGGTACGAGGGGAAAATTACCGTCCGGCCGGTCAGGAGAATAAAGATGGATGCTGCTGCAAGCGCTGCTGACGCGACAATGGTAACGAGGAACAATCCGGCCGGGACCGTTTTCTTCCCGATTGCCGGATACAGGAAAGCAAGGATCGTCCCGATGAGAAGGAGAAGGAGCGATCCTGCAATGATTTCCGGAATCATGGGATTCCCTCACGCAGCGGGATAATGGCAGGAGATAATTTTCCGGGAACTTCCGGAATTCCCCTGGAAACCGGGAAATTCCCCTGAACGCCGGTCATCATGCGTTCTCCGACGCGGCGCTTGCCGGGGGATCGCGTTTCATCGGGCAGACTTCGATCCCGTCCAGGTTCCCGAGACAGAAATCGAACCGGTCCCGGATGGTTTTGGGGAGATCCATCTCCTGGATAGCCCTGAATCCGAACGACCCGTAGAAATCCGTAAGTTCGGACCGGGAGTGCATGTACAGGGTATCGTTCCTGCCGCACTCTTCGATAAGGAGCGCCATGATCGACCGGGCGTATCCCTGCCTGCGGTAATCATCAAGGACGTATACGGCATCGACTTCAAGACCGTCGGTGTGCCGGGAACACCGGGCGACCCCGACCAGGCGGGACCCGACAAATGCCGCAAAGAGCCGGTCGACCGCAGGGTCCGCTTTCTGGCCATGGTAATGGGTCCAGAGCTCTTTTTCCGCCCGCACCATCTCAGCGGGAGAAAGTTCCCGTACAAGGACCGGGCCGGAGGGAAGCGCAGGTCCCGCAGCGGTTCCTGACGGGAAGAGGATTTTTTCTATCCTGCGAAAGACACGAGGATCGATCCCGATAAATCCCTGTTCCTTTTCCCCGGCAACAGAATAGAGTAACAGCAGGGTCTGGTCTTCCGGCACCGTGCGGGAATCTGCGTAGGCAGAGATATCCGGCATCTTATACCCCTCGCGTGCTGAAGCGACCGGTACTGTTCCCCAGTGAAGATCCCGTCATTCAGATCATCATTCAAAGTGAATTCTCATCTATGGCGATTTATTCCTATTAAAACATATCATGGTTTTCCTTTATTATCGGCTCAAAACCCTTTTTTTTCCTGCCCGGGAAAATACTTGCACGAAAAATATCACTAAAATTTACCCGGTTTCGAAAACCGGATTCCCATAACCGAATACTGGTGAAATGCCTGAAGGCTGGATATCTGCGCGTCTTACAGGAGACGTTGTGCGGGTAGCAGAATCCGGAATCGCGGGATATCAAAGCAGAATGCCGCCGTGAACCGGGTACATCCGGTCCCAGCGCCGGGACTTTTATAAAAGTATTTATGACTTCCGGTGAAAATCAGGCTGTAATTGCTTCCGGCCGGCCAGTCAGGCGGCCTCCGGAAGGAATGCGTGACACCATGATCGATAAACTGCTACTCGGAAATTACCGTTTCCGCGAGACTGATTTCAGCCCGAATATCGACCAATACCGCGAACTTGCAAGCAGCCAGCATCCATCCGTTCTCTGGATCGGGTGCTCGGACTCCCGGGTGAACCCGGAACGGATCACCGGTGCATTTGCGGGAGAGATCTTCGTCCAGCGCAATATCGGGAACATCGTCCCGATCCATGACTGGAACTTTGCGACTGTCCTTGAATATGCCGTGAACCACCTCAAGGTTGCAGATATCGTCATCTGCGGCCATTCCGACTGC
>JBDKRP010000119.1:0-3687 GCA_039683275.1 Methanoregulaceae archaeon
TCCAAAGGAAACAGGGTTTCAGAGACACGGAATTTCACGGTGAATGCGGGCGGCCCCCCACCACCTCCGCTGATTACCCTCTACGGCAGGGTTACGGATATGTTCGAGAAACCGATTCCGAATGCAACGGTCACCGTGGTATCCGTATACGGCAGCATATCCCGGACGGACAGTACACAGACTTCAGAAAACGGGTCGTACCGGCTGGAATACGTACTTGCGTACCAACAGAACATTTCAGTTGAGAAAGAGGGGTATCCCCGGAAATCCTGGGAGAAGAACTTTGACAGTCGGATGACCGAATTCAACATGCACCTCGATATCGACCGGTCGGCATCTCCGGGAACTGCTGCGGGGACGCTTTCACCGGATGAAACAAATGCTTCCCGGATGCAGACCCGGCCGGCACCAATACCTCTGGCGGCTTCTCTTGTTGCAATAGGAATTGTCTTCGCTGCTGTCGGAATTCTCCGGAAAAAATAACCGGGATCTGTAGATGAACGGACGAGATGACTTATAAGCCGGGACACTGACTCACTCTCTATGGGTGCCTGGACCCGGTTTCGTATCATTCTTTTTGTTGCGGTAATCCTGGCAATTGCCGGAAGGTATGTTGTTTACCCTGCACTCCCGCCGGAATATCTTCCCCAGAGCCAGCCGCAGAACCACACGCAAACCGTTCCGCCGACACCTGCTGTCCCGGCATCGGCACAAACAACCTCTCCGGTTGCAACAGATACTACTTCCACGCAGGATCCCGGCTCCCGGTGCAATGGTACGGCTGCAACTCCCCGGATCTTGGTTCCGGTCGATACATCCATCCCGATCCGGGATCCGATGCCCGGAATCCGGTATTCCCTGAACAAGAGCGATTCCGGCAGGACCATCCTGCTCGGGAAAGGGGACATTGTTGAGATCAACCTTGGATTTGCCCCGAGCCTTGACATGCGCTGGACCGTCCCGGTCTCGGGGTGCGGACTCGAACTGGTGAATGACGGGAACTATTACACGGGCGGGGATTACTGGAATAATACCGGCTATTACCGGGCCCGGTACCGGGCGGTCAGTCCCGGGACATCGGTCCTTGCTGGAAAATTAGTCACCTCTTCCAACGAATACCCGGCGGGGACTCCCCGGTTCAATCTTACCGTGATCATGGAGTAGCCCCAGAGCAATACCGCCGGCCCGAGCATCCATGTGGGGGGGAGCTACCCCATCAGGAAAATCCGGACCTGGAAATTAGCCCGGGGGCCCTGGATCGGGGAGGGGAGGGTACCCCCACCGGCCCTGAGGCGGGACCCCCCACTCATTTTTCGCAGACCCATCACCCCCGCACGCGACCGGATCAAAAAATGGGAGAGGGGGATCCCTGTCCGGGCAGAAAGAGGGGGGTGCCACCCATTCTGCACAGGAAACAACGGCTCTTCATCTGAAGTCTTCGTCTGAGACTGTTTTTGGTTCTGGAGGGGGTACCCCCACCCGGATACCCTGCCAGGGGGGTGCCTCCCCAATTTCGCGGACCCCACCGGACCCCCCGGAGGGGTCGTACACTTTTGGGACAGGGGGGTGGCAGTCTCAGCTAAGGGTGGGGGGTTCCCACCCCCGGGACCGGTTACCCCCCAAGGGTCTCCGACGGAGGACCGGAAAAACGGGTGGGTTCACGGGTGGGTAAACCGGGTCCGGACAGGGACCCCCCGGTCCGGAGCTCGCGGAGGGGGGTGGCACCCCCCTCTTACGTACGCAGGTGGGGAGGGTGGGTGTTTCAGCTGATGGATGGGCGGTGCCGACACAGAACCTTTGTTTTTACAATGGCAGGGATTTTTTATTTTCTCGAACGAGATCCTAGCGGGGCCCGGAAGAATACCATTCAAATAAATCACGGGGATGTCATAACCCTCGGTCAGGTTTGGAAGATTATCGGGCGCGTTCGGGACTTTGTTCAGGGTTCACATTTCCTGGAGTCCCCGGCTCCAGAGCAAGATACTCTTCAAGGTAGTGCTTTGCTTCCGGATTCAGGGTATACCGTGCGTTTCGTCCCACTTTTGTTACCTGGAGGAGATTCTCTTGAGACAAGCGATTCATGTGCCAGGTGACGGCCACTCCTGAAATTCCCAGTGATTCTTCAAGATCTTTTCGTGTAATCTCCGGGAATTTTATCAGGAACTCGAATATTATATGTTCTGTAGGATTCTGGAGATATTTGATGAGCAGCTGTTCGGTTTTAGAAAAATTCCGGGAGTTTTGAAAATACCGGGTATGTCCGTTTGTTTCCAGCAGCGCGATCTTACCGAACAATTTCAGGATTGCAAGGTGATATTGGAGGGTTCCCGGTTTTACCTGGATATCCTTTGATATCGCTGAGAAAAATGTTCCGGGATTTTCCTGAACGTAATGATAAATCTCTTTGCGAATTTCATTATCCAGAACTGATGTCTTAGCAATTTTCCGGTACCCGAGATAGATAAAAATCTTGAGGAGGAAAACCAGCTCAAGGGGATACAGCAACAATGGGGAAATGGAAAGGACCAGTACGAAGGCCATTCCCTGAGGCGGCAGGTTCCAGAAGGGAACATATACCGTGTCGAGGGGAGTTCCCGGATCCATATCTGCAGTTACCGGTTCAACGGAATATCCCCCGGAATCTGCACCTACAATGGACACGATTGAAACACAAAAATTGAGGGTGAAAAAAAGTACAGTAATAAGACTTCTGCACTTTTTCATACGTGAAGATTTCACGTCCGGTATTATTAAATATATTATTTTTTATGTTAACTCAAAGATGGGGTGTACGAATAACTCTGTGATCCGACAACATGATCCCCATATATGTAAGACCACCATGTGCCGGATGCGAGTCCGGTTGATTTGGAAATTCTCAGATTTATCCTGCCGTCAACTGTGCCATCAGCGGAATCATAGTACGGGCCCAACCGGGCATCCGGGGCCGTAATGGTCAGGGAAAGTGAATTTGACGGGTTTCCCCAGTTGAGATCTGCCAGAAATGCCGTTTTCCCGGAAGGAACGTACGAAGAATAACTCTGTGTCTGTCCCTGTGAAATTGTCGACGAACTCATGGCGGCCAGATCCGGCATGATGAGCGTCTCATTGCCCGGGGTAACGATATACCCGTTTTTTTCTTCGACAATCGTTCCGGATACTGCCGGCGCGGACAGCATCGCACCAACTACTACCAAAAGTGCTAACCAGTGAACCTTCATGGTATCACGGGAAAGCATCCGGAATGTCTTGAATTACCTTTTCTCGTTCAAAGCTTTACGCATTTTCGATATGTCAAGTTTTGAACGAGAATCGGTTTATAGTTCCGGATAAAATCAGGAACCGTGGGTATCCCATAAGATATCCGCAGCATCGGGGAGATCATGGTATCACGCCAGTTCACCTCCCCGATGTGTGACGTCCGTTCTCATCAGGGATTCGAGATGTACCGAGCGGATGCTATCAACGTCCTGGAGGAACGAATCATGAAATCAATGAAATTGGGCGTCATCCTGCTGGCATTGTTGCTAGTGTCGATGGCGATGGTACCGATGGTGAACGCAGCAGCGGAAAATCAGAATATCCGTACTCAGGGAGGTTTTGCTACTCCTGACTTCAGTACTCAGGAAATTACTATAACACCTCCCTTAAGCGAGAGTGACATGATCTATATCCTGTTCCCGGAAA
>JBDKRP010000120.1:0-2622 GCA_039683275.1 Methanoregulaceae archaeon
AAGTCCGCAGGATTTGATAGCATCTTCGATACGGAATTCGTAATGCACGGCACCGCTCAGTTTTGCAACAAGCTCGGCATCAGCCATGCTCCGATCCACCACAGAGTGCCAGCCGACACCACCAAAACGACCTCCGGAGAGGACCCCCACCTGTTCCGGAAGACCAAACTTCCGGGACAGTACCCTGCCTTTCTGGATCAGCGCCAGCTTCTCGGTGATCGTCCACCCTTCGGCAATCCCTACCGGGGCAAACATGAACTTTTTCCCTTCAGCGGTCTCAAGAAGCGCAACCCGTTCCAGGTGGGTAACCCCCGCAGCGGCCCTGAGCATCTGTAATGTTATCTCTCCCGGCAGGCTGCCCCGGACTGCTGCATTGATAGTTCCCGTTATCAGATCGGAAACAAGAGCGGCATCGGGATTTGAACTCTCGGCCAATCTTACCCGGGGGTGATCCGGGGGGACAGATGCCACGCCGGGGTGCGAATAACAAACAATATCGCAGGGATCAGTTACCCTGCAGGCACTGCGGATGACCTTCTCTGGATCCACTCCCATGCCGATTCCTATTGTTTTTATTGCTGCCGGCATGATGCCTCTGCTTCTTCCGAAACGATGAAAAGTCCGATCCTGATTCCGACAGCAAGTATCGTATTCCCGACCTCAGGGGATGCCCGGAAATTGTTATCCATTTTTACCTCAATAATCTTCGTGATGGAAAAATATATAATTCAAGCGATGAGTGAAAAAAATGGTGCAGTTATTTTTCAGAAGGGTGATTTCTCTTCAATTGGCCCTTTGAAAACCCGGCTCGGAATGTGGAACCGGTGAGCCATATGCAGAGACGCCGTGGGAAAACCGGAAAATTCGATATCCCGGAGTTCTCCTTATCGCCAGCGTTATTATTTTTGCACTCTTTTCCACCTACCGGAAGAATGAATACACAGACCGGAATCAGGAAGGCCGGAATCTGCGCATTATCAAATCTGACCGGGAGGGATCCGTGATATGAAATACTGAATTCCCGGTTATGGTGGGAAAAACGGAATCGGTCCTTGAAACAGGCGATAACGGATTTGCCAAACTTTTGACGGAAGTGAGGGACTATCCATAAGACAAATTAAAGGGGAGATCCGGCAATTCCTCCGATGTGTAGATGATTGAACCATAACTCGTTTATTATACCCGGTCTTACAGGAAAAACGCAGAAGCCGGGATGGCTTGCCGGAAACGGACGTGTATCCCGTCATTCCGGTCCGGGGACTGTACTGGGAGAATCCTGAAAACCCCCACCGGTATCCTGTCAGAATCCCGTGGGGAGACATGGACGAGAGACAATACCACCTTCTGAAAATCTGTGCGGTCATCCTTTCCTATATTGTTATTGCCTGCATCATCGCCTGCATCATGCAGAGGATTGATACCGGCGGCTGGGCCGGGGTCGATGCAGACCGGTTCCATGAGATGGCCCGGATGATCATCAATGGTTTCACGCCGTATGTCAGTTATGTGGATCCCAAGCCCCCGCTTCTCTATTTTGTGGTGTCTGCAATGGATCTTGCAGGATCCCCCGGTCTCCTTGATCTGCCGGTAATAACCGGCATCAATATTTTGTGCGCCCTTCTGATCTTTTCCCTGGGAAATGAGGACTACGGGTACATCTCCGGTTTTTTCGCGGGCTTCTTTTTCCTGGTTGTGGCAGCATTCGTCCAGGGATATTTCCTTTTCAGCGAGCAGTTCGCAGTCCTCTTTCTCCTCCTGGCGTTCATTTCAGCACGGAAATCAGGATATATCTGTGCCGGGATATGTTTTGGCCTTGCATTCGGATTCAAGCAATACGCCCTTCTCGGGCTGATTCCACTGCTCTACATGATGTGGAGACAAGGGGAGAAACGGTTGTATTTTCTGCTGATTCCTGCAATTCTTGTCGGCTTCTCATCGTTTGCCGTGCTCTTCCTGGCATACGGCAGCGATGCGATGGCGGGTGCCCTGCAATGGACATTCGCAGTTGCACCAGCCTACCTCAGCGGACAGACCATTGCAGAAATCCCGAACTACCATGCGGATACGGTATTTTCCTATTCGGTATGCCTGGTATCCAGCATTTTTATCGTGCTCCCGGTCGTCCTGTTCTCTGCGGCAAGCGTTATCCGGAGAGGACTCCGGTCGGTTTCGGAACGGACCATTTTTCTCTTTGCGGTTCTGCTGTCGGGAACGCTTCTTATCCGGCAGTACCTGCATTACTGGATCCTGATTCTCCCGTTTCTGGTGCTTCTCGCATGCAGGGAATTTGCGGATGAAAAGAAGGGTTAATGGATGCCAGTATATGAAAAATATCCCCCGGTGAGACAGTACTTGCAGGAATTCACCTGGGAACTTCGACCGCAACCGGGTATTCGACAGGATCTTAATTGGGTAACGCCATTGACAGGATAAAACCTACGTTTTAAGAAAACGAGGGAACGCGAATGAAAATATATTCCCGGATATTCTCACCGGTAATTTCAAAACTGGAAGATGCTGATTTTGTCAAAAATTATGCCAGAGTAAAATATCGGGGGGATAAATACGAATGTCCGTTTTGTATGTGCCATTTTAAGGAATTGTTGCCCGGAGGGATGGATT
>JBDKRP010000121.1:0-8823 GCA_039683275.1 Methanoregulaceae archaeon
GGTCACCAATCCTGCCAAGGGCCCAGGCTGCCCTGAGCCTCACGACGCTGTCTTTGTCGTCAAGTGCCTGGATCAGCGGCCCGACAGCCGGCGGACCGATCTTTGCAAGGGCGCAGGCAGCAGCCCAGCGGATGTCCTCGTTCCGGTTGGAGAGATCGTGTAAAAGTTCCTGAATCTTATCCTCAACGTTTTCCATGCGATCACCGTTCCTGATGGTATACAGCCCGGTCCGGTACCTGCATCGAAGGGGCTGGCACAATTCCCCTTGTCAGCGGGAAGATACTAACCTGACGGCATATTGCAGTTTTTGAAACACCTTCGTTAACCGGGCTGCAGTCCCAGGACTTTAGCATTGTTCTCCAGGACCCTTTTTAATACAACGGCGCTGTTATGCTGTGCATCGTGCGCGGAAAACAGGAGGGTAATCGGGGTCGTGCGGTTCTTCCCTGCAAGGAATCTGACCAAGTCTTGTTTTTTCTGAGAGTTCCTTTTCATATCTGTTTGCAAACGCTTCCCATTTCGCAGGGTCATGGGCAAACCATTTCCTGAGGCTGGTGCCGGGTGCGATCTCCTTAAGCCAGAGGTCCAGATGGGCCATCTCCCGGGTCATCCCCCGGGGCCACAGCCGTTCGACAAGGACCCGGAATCCGTCCTCCGCCTGCGGCGGGTCATATACACATTTTACCTGAATCATTCCTGCACCATTGCGAACTGGTCCTTCCCCACCCCGCATTCGGGGCAGACCCAGCCTGCCGGCAGCTTCTCAAACGGGACGCCGGGGGGAATACCACTCTTTTCATCCCCCTTTTCCGGATCATAGATATAGCCGCAGACAAGGCATACATACATTATTGGGATATCAGCCATGCATTCACTCCTGTAGGGTGTTTTCAGCAGGTCAATTCGGGAAGCCTGCTATTTAGGAATATTCCTGTTTTTCAAATTTTAGGACAATGGTTCTCAATGATCATTCGATGAATGGCTTGTTTCTGCAATGCAGGTGTCTCCCCCCGGCACATGATGTTTCAAAAATTGCTTTTCGGGCGTCTTTTTTTATGAACAGAGTATCATTACAGCCGTGTATACTAAACGCCGGGCATACTTCTGGACCGGTATACCGGATTCGGTTTTCGTGGGGAGCGGGAGATGGTTTTGACAAGTGACAGTGGTGCGACAGAGCCAGCCGGTACAGATGCCCCGGCAGGTGATCTGGACAAAGACGTAAAAAAGATCCATGACCTGATACGGACGCGGGGTGACGATGTCCCTGAATATATCCGGATCCTGAAGAGCGGGGGTCTTATCGAACGCAGGAAATCCGCAGAGGCACTGGGAGAGATAGGGGACGAACGCGGCGTCCTGCCGCTTATCGATGCCACGCAGGATCCTTCGTCCGATGTCCGGTATGTTGCCATAAAGGCGCTGGGGATGCTCGGAGACAGGAGGGCCGTGGACACGCTTATCGGTGCCCTGAAATCAGACGAGAAATGGCTGCGCCTCGGCGCTGCCCATTCGCTGGGTCACATTGGCGATGCAAAAGCCGTAGAATCCTTGCTCCCTCTCCTGGGCGCTCGGGAAGATCGGCGACGCACGTGCGATCACACCTCTTCAGCAACTGGTGCAGGACCCCCGGGAGGACGTGCGAAGGGAGGTAAAAACAGCTCTCGATGCACTTGGGGTGAAGACCGCTCCATGACGCTCCTGCCAGACTTGGCACTCGGGGCAGTCATGCATCACAAGAGAATAAGGGGTAGCTGGATCTTGCGCAAAACCGGGGGGTGAACGGAACAGCTATGGCCGAATTACAACGAACCTTGGGCTTCTGGGGAGCAGCCGGAATCGGTATCGGGGCGATTATCGGTACCGGCATCTTTGTCCTGATCGGCGTTGCGTCGGGAATCGCCGGGCCGGCGGTCATCCTGTCGTTCATCATCGCCGGCTTTGTCGCGCTCCTTACCGGGCTTTCCACCGCTGAACTTTCTTCGTTCATCCATGAATCGGGAGGGAGTTATATCTACACGACAAAAGCGTTCGGCGAGTTCCCGGGTTTTGTCGTGGGGTGGATGAAATCGTTCGACTACATTGTCGGGGCCAGTGCCGTCAGCGTCGGGTTCGCAGCGTATTTTGCGTATTTTGCCGGGATCCCGGCAACGCCATGGATAATCGTCCTTGTCGCTACACTCTGGCCCCTGGTCCTCATGCTCCTGAACCTGAAGGGCATCCAGGAGGCGTCCTGGACCAACAACCTCCTTGTGGTCCTCAAGATCCTGGCTCTGCTCGTCTTTATCGGGGTCGGGGCATCCGCCCTCATTACCAGCGGTAACTATTCCAACTACCACCCGTTCTTTCCCACCGGGATTTCCGGCGTGATGTCGGGGGCTGCCATCATCTTCTTTGCCTTCATCGGGTTCAACACCATTGCCATCATGGCAGAAGAGGTCAAAGATCCGGCGAAGAATGTCCCCCGGGCAATCCTGTTCGCTTTTGCGATATGCACCCTGATCTACATCGGGGTCTCGGTTGTTGCCGTAGGCGTGGTGAACTGGGCATCTCTGGGGAGCTCCAGTGCACCGCTTGAGTATGCCCTGAAAGCGGTCACGGACAACTTCTTCATCCTCGAGTTCGTTGCGGTCTCGGCACTCTTTGCCACCACATCGGTGATCATGGCCTCGATCATGGGGGGCTCCCGCGCGCTCTTCGCCATGGCACGCCAGCGGGTCCTGCCGGAAGGCCTCTCGAAGATCTCCCCCCAGGGGGTGCCGGTCTTCACTATCGTTATCTGCGGCATTGTCATCAGCGGAATCGTCCTGGCCACAGGAGGCAACCTTGACTGGCTTGCATCCCTCTTCAACTTCGGGACCCTGCTGACATTCTTCTTCATCAACTTAAGCCTGATACAATTCCGCCGGTCCCGTCCCGATATCCCGCGAGGATTCAGGGTCCCCTTCTACCCGGTGACTCCCGTCTTAGCGCTGATCAGCTGCATTGTCCTTGCGTTCTACCTGAATACCAATGCCGTGATGACGGCCTGTGTCTTCCTGGTGCTGGGAGTGATCGTTTATTATCTCAACAAGCGGGGACTGGGCAGGGGAGCGCCGGCACGGAAGTAATTTTTTTTAAGATTACCGTACCGGGACCTGGAATGCCCGGACCGTCTCTGCCATCTCCTGCAGCCTCCTGTTGACAAGGTAGTTCACCGTCCCTGCCGGGTAGCTCCCGTCGGGCTGGCGTTCCCCGGCCGGTACACCGGTCAGGACCTCGATGCCTTCGTCGATAGTCGTTGCCGGGTAGATGGTGAATTTCCCCGCCTCCGCCGCTTCAACGATCTCCTCGTTCAGCATGAGGTCCTGGACATTGCTCGCCGGGATCAGGGCCCCCTGCTTCCCGGTCAGACCCTTTGATTTGCATACTTCGAAGAACCCTTCGAGTTTCTGGTTCACGCCGCCGATGGCCTGCACTTCTCCCCGCTGGTTGACCGAGCCCGTGACGGCTATGGACTGGAGTATCGGCAGGCCGGAGAGGGCGGAGAGGATGGCGTACAGCTCGGTGCTCGATGCGCTGTCCCCGTCCACGCCGCCATAGCTCTGCTCGAAGACGAGTTTTGCTGCAAGCGAGAGCGGCTTGTCCTGGGCATACTTGTCCGCAAGGTATCCCCCGAGGATCAGGACCCCCTTGGTGTGGGTCGGCCCACCCAGATCCGCCTGGCGTTCGATGTCAACGATCCCCTCCCGTCCCACGGCGACACTCGCCGTCACGCGGGACGGCCTGCCAAACGCGACGTCCCCCATCTCCATGACCGAGAGACCGTTGATCTGCCCGACCGTGTTCCCTTCGGTGTCAATCAGGAATATGCCCCTTTCGATAAACTCCCGGATCTTCTGCTGGACGAGGCTTGAACGGTAGAGCTTCTCATCGAGAGCTTTCCGGATATGGCTCACGGTGATATACGGCGCATTTTCCTGGACCGCGTAAAAGTTCGCCTCGCGGATAAGGTCGGCAACCCCGGAAAACCGCGTGGAGAGCTTGCGCTGGTCTTCCGCCAGTCGGGAACCATATTCCACGACTTTTGCCACGGCCGTGTTGTCCAGGTGTTTCAGACCGAAACGGTTGCAGAGCGTACAGATGAACGCTGCGTACTTCTTCGCGTTCTCAACGTTGCGGTCCATCACGATGTCGAAGTCCGCCCGCACCTTGAAGAGCTCGGGATAATCGGGGTCCCCCTGGTGCAGGATCTGGTTGATATCGGGCGTCCCGATCAGGATGACTTTCACGTTCAGCGGGATCGGCAGGGGTTTGAGGCCCCTCGTGATGATGAATCCTGCCTGCTCCCCCGGCTCCTCTATCCTGAGTTTCTCCGTTTTGAGTGCCGACTTGAGGCCGTCCCAGGCAAAGGGGTACCGGAAAAGGTCGAGTACCGGGACGACAAGGTATCCCCCGTTCGCTTTGTGAAGCGAGCCTGCCCGGATCATCATAAAGTCCGTTGTCACGACGCCGAACTGGACTTCACGCTCTGCTCTCCCCAGCAGGTTCTGGTAGCTGGGGGTCTCTTCAAAGACAACCGGGGCACCGGGAAGGTCCCCGTTGTCAACCACGACATTCACTTCATATTTCCTGAACGCGGGGTCCTTGCCCAACCACTGCCGGAATTGGGGCGGTACCTGCTCCTGCTCCTCCTGCTGCTGGGGCTGGCCGAGGAAGGTATTGAGGTTGTCCAGGATGTCCTTCTGGACGCTGTCGATGTACGAGAGCACCGCACCGGCCGTCCCGTACTTGTCTTTCAGCGTGGCAAGGAGATGGCCGATAGCGTAGAGCGCGACTTCGCTGTTGAGTTTTGTCACCATCTCCAGCCCTTTTGCATCGATCTCCCGCACCTTCCGGAAACCCGACCGGAGATCGGCATCAAGGGCTTCCCTTCTGTTGAGGATACCGGCCTGCGTCTCCTTGGGGAGCGCCTCGAACTCTTCCTGGGTGAGGGGCTTGTCGTCGATGACGGGGATGATAATGAGGCCGGTCGGCCCGATCCGGATCGTGAAGCCGTGTTTTGCAGCCTGCTCGTTGACCTCGCTGATGACCTCAGCCCGCTCGCTGTCGAGTTTCCCCAGGGTTTCCTGCCGCTTCGCTGCATAGTCGTCGCTCTCGAACGCCCGGGGCAGGGCCTGCCGGGCCTCCACAACAAAGGCTGCCATATCGGCTTTCAGCTGTGTGCCCGTGCCGGGCGACAGACGGATGGCGAGGGGCTCGTACGGGTTGCTGAAATTGTTGACATAGACCCAATCGTCCGCACGCTGTTTGGTTTTTGCCAGCTCGTCGAGAAAATTCCGTACGGCGGTCCTCCTACCCGTCCCGGGCAGCCCGGAAACGTAGATGTTGAACCCCTTCTCCTGGATCGCAAGGCCGAACCGGAGCGCTTTCTGCGCCCGGGTCTGCCCGATGATCTCGTCGGTGGGTTTCATGGTCTCGGTCGTAGGACACCCGACTTCGCCGGGTGGATATACTGCCCGGTAACTGGCGGGCGGTAATGGTCTGATCATGTCTGGTCCTCCATGTATTCTGGTGCACCAGGGCCTGCATGAGAGACTCCCGACGCCTTTTCAGGTGGGGCGCCAACGGCCGGGCCCCCGTGGCAATACAGTACGGCGACTGTCATGGGTGAATCCTCGCTATGGTCCCCTGCTGCTCCTCATAAATTCTGACGGCATCCGGCGCCCCGGCAAGAATGCGGCGTATGGTGTTGTACACGCTCGGCGTTTCATCCGGCTTGAGTTCTTCGAGCAACGCTGCCAGGATGCCAACAAGCGGTACCTGGTCTGCACTCTCCATGGCATCGAGCGCCCCGAACACCTGGAGCATCCCCACCGTGCTGTGTTCATTGATCTTTGCGAGCTCCCGGAGGGTCCGGTGCAGGAATGCCCGCCCGGTCTCTGTCTGGAGCGAGAGCTTTCGGTTCAGGGCGAACCGGCCATAGAGCGCCCGCTGGTCATTGGACTGGTCGATCCGGAAGGTCTTTGATTGTTCAGCCCGGGCAATGAAGTCGAGGACCTCCGGGCTGCTGTTCCCCGCCACTGCCGCGAGAAAATTCTCCCAGCTGACAGGGGATTTGGCGGATTCCTCAAGGAAGGTCGTGAACAGGGCCACACGGTCAGGAGCGGAACTGTCCAGGTGCAGGCTGAATGCCACGAGTCTGTCCGTTGCACAGGAAGCGCTGTCGTACTGGTCCTTTATCATGTTGTGGATATCGGGGGTGTCGAGCCGTGAGAGCACTGAAAGCGCGGTGTTACGGATCTGTCTCCGCTTTATGTCGAGGATCTCCTGGTGAAGGGAATCGCGACGGACAGGCGGCTCGTCCACGGAATTGTAGATCGCTATCAGCTCCTTCTTGTAGGCGGTTGCAATCGAACGGAAGAGTTTCTGGCGGGCTTCGTACACGGCCCGGTAGCGGTGGGTGGAGCGCTTGTCCGGCACAGACTCCGGAACCGTCATGAACTGCCCTCCGGCAGTCATCATCAGATCGCGGTCGGAAAGCTGATCGAGCCAGAGTTTCATGCAATCCGGGTCCGGGTCTGCACCGGGGTTTTCCAGCAGCCTCTGTTTCTCCAGATCCATGATTGTCGTGAACGCTATGTACCGGTTCACCAGATCGCTGTCCAGCCGAGCCTGCAGGTACAGTTCCTTTGCCAGGGCATGGTAGCTGACTTTGCCGTAGAAGGAATAGCCCCGGTTCACGGAAACGAAAGCAGGCCGTTCGGGCGAGTCCAGCTCAATGATCTCTTCCTTTTGTTCAACGCGGTACAGGGCCTCGGTGATATCATTTCCTGATTTGTCGGCCAGAGCGATCCTGACCGGAAAGATCCAGCGTTTCTCCGGACTGTCCCCGTCCTGCCGGAGGTGCAGGGTCACCACATGGCGGGTCCGGTTATAGGAAGCCTTTACCGAAAGGGTGGGAAAGCCCGTCTGCTTCAGCCAGCCCTCGGCCATTGTCGAAAACTGCATCCCGGATACCTCCTCCATGGCCGCTATCCACTGGCTGCGGGTGGCGTTGCCGTACCGGTACCGGCGGTGATAGAGGTCCAGCCCCTTCGCGAACGCCTCTTTCCCCATGAGTGTCTCGATCATCCGTACGAATTCCGGGGCCTTGACGTAGGTTATGCCTGTGATCAGCTCGTTTGGGTCGTTGAACCCCTCAGGCTCGATGGGCATAGATGCCGCCCCGCTGTCGAGGTCGAGGGTCCCGCTCCCCGGGGCAAGCAGCGTGAGGACAGTCCCGAGGCGCGAATACTCTTCTCCGGCGTGGAATGCATGGTACTGGTTCTCGATGTGGACGGTGACGGCCTCGTTGAGCCAGATCTCGAAGGGCGATTCGCCGGTTACTTCCGAGCCATTAAGGTTGTGGTAGAATTCGTGCACCTTGACTCTTGCACAGTACTCGTATGCAGGGTCCGTCATTCCGTAATGAGGCATGATCCGGTTTGCCGTTATGGTCGTATTGCCTACGTTCTCCATACCCCCGAAATCAGAGTTCTGCATGGCAATTTCCCGGTAGACCGTTCCGCTGTAGGTATACCCGGGAGAGATCTGCCGGATGATGGTGCTCAGTTCGGCCCGGGTCTTCTGTAGCTGAGGGCTTGTAACGTTCCTCTTTTTCAGGCGCTCCAGGCCTTTTGCCAGGAGGTAGAGTCGTTCCCGGATGCTCGCACCCTCGTACCGGCCGGGACCGGTGAACAGGTGAACCCAGAGGACGGCATCGGCAAGGATGTCCAGTGCCTGGCCAGCTGGTACCGGATCCGCAACCAGGGGGACGAGGAGTTCGAGAGTGCACTGCTTTCCATCGGGATACTCGAGTTCCCTGGTAAACCCTGCCCAGGTTCCGCAGCCGAGGAAGAACAGGTACGGGGCCATTGGGGTGATCCGGTTCTCGTAAGTTATCGTTACCCGACCATTGCCCGAAGGCTGGCGGGGTTTCGAGATATCGCCATTGGTGAGGAGATGCGTATACCGTGCATCGGCAATGATCGTCGTGGTGTACGTGCACTTCGCCGTCATGTCGTCAATGCACGGGACCAGGCGCTGGAACCCCCACTGCTGGCACTGGGTGATCTGCTGGGGCGGGGCACCGGCCGGGGTCTCGTCGTAATAGAGGCCCTCGAGGAGATTTTTCGTGGGGCGGCAGATGGTCTCCGTCTGGATGGTGAACTGCGTCCGCGGGGGGAGGGGTGTGCCAAACCGGATCACCAGCATACTGGCAGGGGCATCGTACGTATGGGAGCATGCAGTCTCCCTGCAGCTCACCGTAAGGATCTCCAGGTTTTTTGCATTCAATGCCAGCTCCGCCAAGGGACTATCGCGGGACTCGGCATGCAGGTCCGCAGTAACCCGGGTATGATCGTCGAAAACATCGAAAAGAAGATCCATATGAATAACCCGGACGGGAATTTTTCCAAAATCCTTCCGGTAATACCGGAACAGTCGCTCTGTCATGATGCAGATCCTTTTTCCGATTGCTCTTCCGGGCACCACTTATACCTATGTCTGTTTTTCAAAAATTAGAAAAAAGGAACCCGGCACAGGACAGCGAACCGGATCTCATGAACCCAGGAGCGGCAGGATTTCTTTACATCACGCGCAATGGTTGTCGGAATCCCGCGACAACCATAAGAAAAAGGAATCATGTGGAGCCATGTCACTCCCGTGATTCAAAGTACCGCAGTGCTTTTGGGGCGTGCTTCTTGATCTCTTCGAAGAAGTATTTTCCGAGCTTCGCATCCGAGTCCGCAATCGAACCGTTGATGGTGGAGAGCAGCCAGTTGGGCAGCTCCGGGTTCTTGT
>JBDKRP010000122.1:0-2135 GCA_039683275.1 Methanoregulaceae archaeon
TGTTTAAGGATACTATTCAACGTTCCCTTCATTACATCATCGCCGGGATGACCGGATATGGTCACCAGACCGGGTTTCACCGGATGCCGGTATTGTCTGTGATCTCCTTTCGTCCGGATACTATACCAACCATCTGATTCGATCAGATGGATAACATCCCGGATTTTCACATATTACATTTGGGAACGTTTCCCTATTAAATGGCTAATCCCGCCAACCGGACCGGAAAAGAACCTGACGATCTCATAACGTGCCCCCCACGTTGCCGTTGAAAAATACCTGAAACCGCCGGAAGGGCGCGGGGTTTTTGAGTGAAAGGATATCCTCACAGGATTGGTTTTGATTTTACCTTTGAAAAAAATCGGAAATAAAGGAAAGGTATCAGAAGTCCGTCATAACCCGGAACTGGTCGATCTCTTCCTTGTCCAGTTTTTCCAGGAACTCTTCTGCTGCGTGCCGGATATCCTTGCTTGCGGTAATTGCACGGCCGACTACGAGAATGTCAGCGCCCTGCTTGATAGCAGTTGAGACAACATTCTGCCGGACGCCGCCGGCGGTTGCGACAAGGAGTTTCCCGCCTGCAGCTTTCTTGATTGCCGGGATGTCTCCCCACGAGTGTTCGCTCGCCTCGGCATCGATAGCCCGGTGGAGTTCTACGATATCCGGTTTGATAGCGAGTTTCTCAATGACCTTTGCCGGGCTCTGGACGTTCAGCATGTCGACAACAGAATAGATACCGACTTTCCGGGCTTCCGCGATTGCCTTTTCGAGCGTGCTCGTCGGGGCAAGGCCGGAGATAACGACCGCGTCGGCGGAGGCATCGGCTGCCATCCGTGCCTCAAGGTTCCCGGTGTCGAGAATCTTCATGTCGGCAATGATGAATGCGTTTTTCCGGATCTTCCGGATCTCGGAGATCACGTTCAGGCCGAACCGCTTGATAAGCGGGGTTCCTGCCTCGATGATCAGGTGGTCATTCTCAGGAAGTGCGTTCAGCACCTGAGCGACCTTGCCCATATCAACGAGATCGAGCGCAACCTGCAGGTAGGGGGGATCCCAGAGCCGCTGGACCTTGAATCCCATGACGGCATGGGCAGCCCGGTCTTTCTCGTAAACGAGCGTCTTCCGGTCCGGGAAGTTCTCGAACGCCCTGCTGATCGCGAGCTTGGTCGCACCGTAGTTGAACCGGTAGATCCGGTTGTAATCCTGCGCCTCGGGGCTCAGGAATGCGCTTGCAACGATCACGATGCTGTCGATGTCAGTCTTGCCGAAAAACCCTTCTTCAACTGCATCGGCAACAGCCTTTGCGACGGCTGCCTGGACAGGCCCGAACATCTGGTTCACCTGGGTTGCACCTTTGATCGTTACTTTCGGTACAACGATTGTCGCGGGCTTCGTGAGAAGGTTCGGACGGACGACTGCAAGGAGCGGGGTATGGCCTGCAGAGAGCTGCGAGAGAGCTCCCGCAAATGCGGTACCGACAGGGCCTTCTTTTTCGCCGATAAGGAGATCGATATGGGCGAGTTCGGCCCCGTCGCCCACCAGTGCTTCACCAATAAGATACATGGATAACCTCAAATCCCGTAAAATATCTGGCGGCAGAATATGATAAAGGTTTGATTTCCCGGCAGCGGATGACTTTCGCGGCACAGGGACCGGGACGTGCAGGAATGATCCGGGTGGATCGACGAACCGGGCGCAGTTATACCAGCAGGCGACCGGAGAAAACGGAAACTGCGTTTCCCCCGAGAATTACCCGATCCCCGCGCACCGTAACCCGCACGGTCCCGCCCCGGGCCGAACACTGGTATCCGGTAAGTGACGTTTTCCCGAGTTTCCCTGCCCAGTACGGGGCGAGGGCGCAATGAGCGGATCCGGTCACCGGGTCTTCCGGTATTCCCACCGCCGGTGCAAAGAACCGGGAAACAAAGTCGTATTTTTCATCGTCAGAAAGTGCAGTCGCCAGGATTCCCCGACAGGGAAGTTTTGCAAGGGCTGCCATATCCGGAACCAGGTCCCGGACCGCAGATTCTGAAGAGAACTCCGCCAGAAGATCCATGCGGTTCGTCGCGGTGGAGAGCGGATCAGATCGAAGCGCTTCTGAAAGACCCTCCGGACAGGGTATTGGCGATACCGGT